>JAKZUG010000290.1:0-3886 GCA_047516705.1 Candidatus Poribacteria bacterium
AGGAAAATTAGTAGTCAGTTATCAGTTATCCAGGGCCATTTAGTTTTCCATTTTTATTGCGCTTTTAGATAACCAAACCCTGTAGGTGCGGTTTTGCGGCGTACTCGCCCAAATGCGATCTGCATTCCTAACCGCACCGGATCCGTAAAAAAAGACATGAAACCCGAGGATTTCTTAAAATTAAATGACCCTATCAGTTATCGGTTGTCGGTTATCAGTGTCTGTGGTATAACTTAACAGGAGGAGAAAAAGGTGGAATATCTGATTAAACACATCGCTGCACACTTAAAAACAGATGCCGATGCTCTCAAACTTGAACGCATCCGGCACGGCATGCGGCAAAGACACAACGTCTGCCGCCTGAAACTCGGCACCGAAAGTTACCTCCTAAAACAGCACGATATTACTACGTCTGTCGTCGATGCAGGATATACGCCTCTCCAGATTGAAGCCGCCGTGCTTTCACTGTTACACGAAAACGGTTATCAAGTGCCGCAACTTATTTGGAAATCAGAAGATCTCCATGCCTTACTATTAGAGTGGTGTGGTGAACTTACGCTTGACGCACTCGCACAAAACGAAGAGAAATCCATACAACGCCTGACTCCACTTTTGAACACTATACTCCGAGAATTATGCAAGATTGAGACCTGTTTCACGATCCACGCAGCACTGTTTGCGCCATACATCTTCTGTTTTGATGCACACACAACCCTGCGAGATTTACTGAAACAGGGCAAAAAAGTCGTCGGTTATCTCTCACATCTTAGTAGTAGACCGATGTCATCTGCTCAAACAGAGACACTCACGAACGCGTGGCATGTATTCGCCAACCGTCTACAGCAGGCGCCGACAACACTCGGGAATCTGGACAACAACGCCCGAAATATCGTCATTCGGGACGAATCTGCATTCTTTATCGACTTCGCGAGTATCGGTTGGAATTGGCAAGAGATGCGCCTTGTGCAGTTGTTCAATAGTATCGGTGCCTTTCTTGTCTCGCCATTAGGAAATGCTAACTTCGTGTCTCTCTTAGACAGAGAGCTTGTCAACACCTATGCCGAATGGGTAAGCACACACCGTGAAACCTGTCCACCCGTAGAGGTCGCAGCACGTGTTGACGGTCATCACCTGTTGTTCTACCTCTCGGTTATCCATCAACTCTTGCGAGCTACCGCGCAGCCCGAAGCGACCGAAAACAGGATGCTCCTCGATGCATGGGGGGATGCGCAAGCGAGATTCCAAAGCGCACTTACACATATTGTTCATACGCGTTTAAGCGACGACGTTTCTACAAACCGGATACGGGAGATAATCGCGGGTTTTTCTATCTAAAGTCGTACGGACAAGACGATCCATAATTGTTTGAATCAGGATTTTTAGGATTAGAGGATGGACAGGACTATACATCCTGCTTGATTGAAAACTACTCTTGGTTTAGGACATACACGCCCCATCGCACTCTGACAATCTCACTTTTTTTGACAAGCCGTGTGAGTTCATTGATAACAGCTTTCGGATGCCCATCAATTTGCTCTACGAGTTCCGCTGTTTTCTTTTCACCATCCGCGAGTGCGTCAAGGATTTGGTCTCGCATCGGGACGCGTAGCGGTTCGCCGCCTCTAAGTTCCATAAGTATTCGATTTGCATGTCTCGATGAACACCCCAAAATCCGTTGGACCTCTTCTTTGTTGGATGTAGCGGTGAGATCGTTTCGATCTGCCTCGAAACATTCACGGGTTCGGATCGTCTCAGCGAGGTTATCAAGGTTGCCGGCAATCTCGTAGTCTGCCCAGTCGAACAAGAGCGTCTCTGATCTATCTGTAATGCCAGGGACCGGAAGGGCAGTGAGTAAGACGACTCTTTTGTTTGGCAGATGCATCTGGAACTTCTGGATGTTGTTGGTGATTGAAGTGGCGGACGTGCGTTCATAAAGGGCTTGGAGCCGTTTGTCTTCAAAATAGCCTGAATCATCGCGCGCGTAGCAAATGGGGTTCTCGTCAGTACCGAAGAAGCGTTGCGCTCGGATGCAGAGCAAACGTAACTTGCCTTCGGGGTTCCCGACAATCCAAAGTACATCTGCCTCGTTGATCGGTGTATCCCAATCTCTTTTGCCTTTGAGAGACTTTAGCGGTGTGAGCATTGCATGCTTTATGCGGGTATCGCGCGCAATTTCTGTTTTGATCGCATCTAAGAAAGACTTAGCGAGTTGTGTCTTGACGAAGTATTTACCGGCATTATAGTCGAAGAGTGATTGGTAGCCATGGGAACCGGCGCGGATCTGGAATACTTGGTTCTTTGGATGCCAAGGTCCCGGTTCGAGGTGTGGCATATCCACTTTTCCGTTCGGAAGCCAGAACGTTAACATGTTGCGGTCCCATTGCATCGGTGCATCAGCGTCGCGCTGGTAATGCGCGAAAAATTTCTTAAGCTTATGCCAGTATTTGTTATCACTCTGCATTTGCGCAAGGATCTCGGATTCCCGCCACTCGAAGGTATAGACAGCATTTCGGATGCGTTGGACAGCATAACCGTGCGATCGGCTCTGGATGGCAAGAACTTTTAGCAGTGTTTTCGCGAACGCGCCTAATACATCATTCTTACCGCGGGTGCACCAATCCTCGATCATACTGGCTGAAATCTCGCAGTGCTGGAACTGTTTGGTGAAATCGTGTGTATGAGCGTTGCGTATGTGTTTGTGTAAAATCGGTGTGGGACGTTTTATCGCGAGGGGTGTGAGTTTCCCTTCTCTGACAGCGATGATTTTCGCTTCGTGTTCAGGATCAGGTTCTTTATACTTAGGTACCGGGGGTTCAAGTGCTTCTCTAATTCGGTAGGGGGCGGGTTGATGGAGTTCTGCTTTGAGTTTATCAAGCGGGGCGAAAAGGACATCTTTTTCAAAGGTCGGCGGTTCGATGAGGTTACCGACCAGGATTTCGTGGCGTGCGTCCCATGGCGTATAGGAGTCTTTGCCTGAGATAGCGAGATAAATATCTCTATGATCCGCGTTTTCCGGGGTCGGTGTATGTTTGTAGATATAGATCTGTTCGGGTTTAGGATGCAGGTAATCGGTAATACGACAGGAAAAGCGTAATCCACCAGAGGGTGTCATTGTCAAGAGCGGGTTTTTCGTCAGGCTGATGAGTGCCTCAAGACAATCTGAGATCGCTTCGGGGGCTGTGTTGATCGCTTGGTAAGTGAACTCCAGATCGTGCCAGAGTGCGCCCTGGCGTTCGGAGGGTGCACCCGTATAAATACGGATACCCCAAGACGCATGCCACTGGGAGATGCCCCATTCCCGGATAGTCTTGTATCTATAGTGGTATGCGCATTCCTCGAAACCGCGGGGCATATCAATTTCGGTTGGTGTGCTCGCGAGCGGCATACAGGCGATGGAGGCCTGTTCAAGGTCATCAACGAGAACTGGATAGCCGTATGCACAATAAACAGTGAGATGATAGGACCCTTTACGGAACGCCGGCGAGACCACTGTTTTCCGTTGCCTTGAGGCTCTATTCTGTTTTTCTTTACATTGTTGTAAAATATTATTCAATGAGTCCATATATGCTATAACCTGTAGATTTCAATAAAGTGCTAAAAGATCAATAAAACATATCTAAGCGAATTCAAAAATAATCATTTAATATAACATAATATAACATTCATGCTTCTATCAATACCTTCGCCAAAAATGGACGGTTTTTGGTAAGGTAAGCGACCACATAGAACTCTGCGATAGGTCTAACGGATACCAACAGATCCGCAGGAAGACCCATCTGTAGCCGTATTCTGCCTATAGGACGCTAAAGTTAGCCACTTAGACCTCAAGGCAATCTGACGAGCGGTAAAGTCTGAACAGGAATAAAAAACACTTCCGCAAAACCTT
>JAKZUG010000291.1:0-5313 GCA_047516705.1 Candidatus Poribacteria bacterium
GGAAGTCTTTTTGTCAAGTCCGGTGCGGTTAGAATGCAGATCGCATTTGGGCGCGTACGCCGCAAAACCGCACCTACCGTGCTTTGGACTTTGAGCCGTGCTTGGGAATTCGATATGTGCAAAAAGCTATTGACAGAACACTATCAAGATTTTCGGGATGCGTTGTTAGACTGGTTCACGGATTACCAGCGCGAGATGCCGTGGCGCAACACGGACGATCCCTACCGAATTTGGGTCTCCGAGGTGATGCTCCAGCAGACACAGGTCAAGAAGGTTGTGGACTACTATGAGAGATTCATCGCACGGTTTCCGAGTGTGCGGGAATTAGCAGCTGCACCCCTACAAGATGTGCTGAAGGTTTGGGAAGGGTTGGGGTATTATGCAAGGGCGCGGAATCTCCACAAAGCCGCACAGGTTATCGTGAACGAACTGGATGGCGAGATCCCGCGGGAGTATGCAGACTTTCGGAAATTGCCCGGTGTCGGGGATTATAGTGCGGCGGCGGTGCAGAGCATCGCTTTTAACGCACCTTATGCGGCAGTAGATGGGAACATCAAACGCGTGCTGGCGCGCCTGTTTCTGATGGATGCCCCCGTTAACGATGCGAAGTCGGGAAAACTGTTTCAGCAGAAAGCGGATGGACTTTTAGATACGGATGTGCCGGGACTTTTCAATCAGGCGGTGATGGAGTTGGGGGCAATGGTCTGTCGTCCGCAATCGCCGACCTGTCTCGTCTGTCCTGTGAGCATGTTTTGTGAAGCGTTCTACACGGCATGTCAGGACGAGTTTCCGAAGCGGCGCGAGTCGAAACCTACGCCGGAACACCATCTCGCTGTCGGGGCTATCTATAATGGAGCAGGCGAGGTATTGCTTACGCAGCGGCAGCTTGACGGGCTGCTCGGTGGACTCTGGGAGTTCCCCGGCGGGCGGATCGCCGAAGGCGAAACTGCTGAGGTGGCGTGCGTCCGTAACGTTGCTGAGGTCGTCAACCTCTCTGTCACAAACGTGCGGTATCTTACCCGTGTCAGGCATGCGTTCACACATTTCAAGATTGTGGTGGATGTTTTTCAGTGTGATTATCAGGCGGGTGAAGTTGTTCTGAATGGCCCGATGGACGCGAAGTGGATTGCGGTGGCGGCACTACAGGATTATCCGCTCCCACGTGCGACGCATAAGTTTTTGGATGAATTGGTTGGAGGATAGTTATCAGTTGTCAGTTGTCAGTTATCGGTTAGCGAGGTTGGAATGCAGATCGCATTTGGTCGAGTACGCCGCAAAACCTCGCCAGCGAAGAGGGGGAACGGTGTGTGAGTGTTGTCCGGCGCGGTTACAAACCGCGCCTACTTTTTTTGGAGGACCGCGCCTACTTTGGTTGGGAAAACTGCCTCTGCTGATTGCTGACAGCCGACAGCTAATTTCCCCCGAACCGTGCTTCGTATTTCTCCCAGACTTCATTGGGTAACGGGGTGCTGGCGGCGCGGAGGTTTGCCTCGAGTTGTTCGGCATTGAGACTACCGATGTTGTTACCGTGAATCCGGTCTTCTCGGAGGCAGAACTGGAGCGCGAGTTGGAGCAGATCAATGTCTTCTTCAAGGCACCACTTCCAAATTTCTCTGGCAGGTGGTACATCGCCATCGTTACGCCAACGTCCGCTTGCGATCGCTGCATCGATATCAACGCCTGTGAGGATACCGCGTAGGATTGACCAACCGTTCATAACACCGCTGTCGGCTTCAGCAGCGGCAGGCAAAATATCGTCAGCGGCGGTCTGGCGGATGAGGTTGTAGTCGTTGAAACATAAGATGAGATCGACATCGCCTGTTGCCATCGCCTTGAGATGGAAGTCGTGGGGCCGCATCCCGTATCCGACGTTATTCACGAGTCCGCGTGCTTTGCACTGGAGCAAGCCGTCAAGCGTGCCGCCCTTTTCGAGGGTCGGGTCGATTTCGCCGGGGTCGTGGATAAGCATCCCGTCGAAGTAGTCTATGTTGAGGAGTTCGAGTTGGTCTTCAAGGTCCGCAATTGCGCGTTCGGCGGAATAGTTGGGTCTGCCTTGTCCATAGCCACCCCAATCTGAGGCGGAGTGGCAGCAGAGCCGAGCGGTAATGATGACATCCTCGCGCGGGATCTCCTTCATCGCCAGACCGAGTTTCCGCATTGAATCCCCATAACAGCGTGCGCAATCAAAATGGTTCACACCGATGGACACTGAATGCTTAACGAGTGCGATAGCGTCTTCATCTGAAACGAATCCGAAGTTGTTCCCGAACCCCTGCGTACCGAACGGGATGACAGGGATACTCAATTCTGTTCTTCCCAATCGCCGTCTCGGAATTGTAGGTAGATCTTGATTTGCCATAAAATTCCTCTCTATTAGTTGTCAGTTGTCGGTTGTCAGTCGTCAGAAAGAGATGCTTTTCTTACTGACAACTGATAGCCGAAAACTGATAACACCTATCGAAAATACATATAGTGGGCTGTCTATCTTGAAATTTTATTCAGATTGATTGGTAGTCGTGCAATTCATCGCCTATCGCAAGGCACAATGAATTAATTGCACGACTACGAACAGCCTCTTGAATTTAGACTGGACAATCCACTAATACTGATCCGAACCTTCAAGCGGGAGTGGCACTGCCCAGATGTTGCGGAACTTAAGATGGTTTCCGTGGTCTTGTAGGAGCAGTGGTCCCGGTTCTCCAACAGCGGGATCAATATTCGCGCCTGTCATCCCGGGGAGTTGGACGTTATTGAGGATCACCAAGCCGTTCTGCAGCACGGTTGCCCTAACGTTTTCAAGCATTTCGCCAGCGTCGTTGAGGCGGGGTGCCCGGAAGATGACATCGTAGCTTTGCCATTCGAGTGCCGGTTTACAAGCATTGACGAGCGGTGCGAATTGGTTATAAATTGCGCCGCAATCGCCTTTTCCAGGGACTTCGATGCCGTAGGAGTCCAAGACCTGAATTTCGTATCTGCCTTGGAGGAATACGCCGCTGTTACCTTTTCCTTGTCCAGTTGCTTCCGGCATATCGGGGCACATGAATTCGACGTGCAGGAAATGGTCCGTAAAGGTTTCCTTCGTCATGATATCGCCGGTACGCGGTTCGACGGTTATTATGTCATCTGCGACGTTCCAACCGGGTTTGCCGCCGTCGCGGGTCGTCCAGTTGCTGAGGTCTTTGCCGTTAAAGAGAACGACTGCGGATTCTGGTGGTGTTTGTGTCATGAGTTTTCCTTTCGCATGTTATGCGTGAAAATAACAATTTTCCAATATTTTAAAGAAATCCGTTTTTTTGTCAAGAGGTTATTGGTTGTCAGTTATCAGTTGTCAGTAAAATGGCTGTCAGTAAAATGGCTGTCAGTTGTCAGTAAGGAGATTTTGATCAAGATATACCTCTTTCTAATAGCCTGTTATCTCTTTAGCACCGTAGGTGCGGCATGCTTATAGAACGTGTTCAAGGAAGTAGTCAAGCCCTGTATGGGCGGCATGTTTATGGTTATTATGTTGATCGTCAACGGTTTTCTGAGATGTGGTGGTATGAAGTTGGGTTTCACTGCGTCATGTTGACAAGTGGCGGTGCATGATGTTTGAGGCGTATTTATGTATTGGCATCGTTTTTCTCATTTCCGTTCTACCCAACCTATGGGTAAATCAACTTGACAAAAATCGATGTGTGGATATAATGAGGGAAAATCCGATGATGTCCATGAAGGAGTTTCAATACGCATGCCAGGTCCCAATCTGCTATATATCCACTCCGATCAGCACAACCCTTATGTAACCGGTTGTTATAGCGACCAGTTAGTGCAGACCCCCAATCTCGATAGACTCGCTGCCGAAGGGGTGGTGTTTGAAAACGTCTATTGCCCATCTCCAATCTGTGTGCCGTCCCGGATGTCGATGCTGAGTGGACGCTACCCGCACGAAAATGCGGTGTGGACGAACAGCCATATCCTCAATTCTGGGATACCGACTTTCGCACATGCGATGGGTGCAGCAGGGTATCAACCGGTGCTCATCGGACGGATGCATGCGTTGGGACCGGATCAACTGCACGGGTATACCGAACGCCTCGTCGGTGACCACGGACCGAACCATCCGGGTGGAGGCGGTGTCGATCACGGTGAACTTTCAGGGACTGCGGGACCGGCGCGTGTGAGTCTCGAAAAATCGGGCGCGGGGCAGAGCGCGTATCAGGTTCACGACGAGGATGTAACTGCCGCGACGGTCGATTATCTCAATCGGCTCGGTGTCCAGAAACGGGCGGGACTTTTAGATACACCGTTTTCGATCTCTGTCGGGTTCATGTTGCCACACCAGCCTTTCGTTGCGCGTCAAGAAGATTATCAACTGTATGAAGGGCAGATGACGATGCCCGAAAACCGTGAACCCTTTTCAGAGGCGTTGCATCCGCACTTCCAGTCGTGGCGTGAGAAGTGTGGGATTGTTGAGGTCTCTGAAGCAGAGATTCTCCGCGCACGTACGGCGTATTGGGCGTTGGTCACACGGATGGACGTGATGATTGGACAGATCTTGACAGCACTCCGAGAAAACGGGTTATATGAAAATACGCTAATCCTTTATAGTTCAGATCACGGCGAGCAAGTCGGTGAGCACGGACTTTGGTGGAAACAGACCTTCTATGAGCATTCGGTGAAAGTGCCTGCAATTTTATCGTGGCATGGCACGCTACCTGAAGGTGTGCGATGCGATCGCGTCGTCAGTTCGCTGGACTTGAATGCGACGATGCTCGATGCCCTTGGAGCACCGGCACTCCCACATTCTCGTGGACGGAGTACCCTACCACTGCTCCGCGGTGAAGATGCACAGTGGGAAGACATCGCTTTCTCGGAGTATTGTACCGAGGAAGGCTGCTATCACCGGATGGTTCGCGATGGCGAGTGGAAACTGAATTACTATCACGGACAACCGCCGCAGCTTTTCAATCTGCAGGAAGATCCGAACGAATTGCACGACCGCGCAGACGATTCAGAGTGCCGAGACATCTTAGCGCGATTGACACAGAAGGTATTAGATGGCTGGGATCCGGAGAGAGTTGCAGCACAGATGGCAGCGAAACGCGCCGACACACAACTCCTTGGTCGTTGGGGACGGAATACACAACCGTCGGACCAGTACCGTTGGAATTTGCTGCCAGAAATGGATTATCTGGATTATAGTAAAGCCTACAATTAAATGGACACTAAGGAATTGGCGAGGTTAGGAATGCAGATCGCATTTGGGTGAGTACACCACAAAACCTCGCCAGCGGCGGTGAAGTATCAAACCCTATTGTGTTCAGATGTTTTTGG
>JAKZUG010000292.1:0-3361 GCA_047516705.1 Candidatus Poribacteria bacterium
CAACAAGGAAGATTTCGACAATATGCTCTATACCTTCTCCGTATATTTCTCGAAACTACGGACTCTGGAGGAGGCTACAGCGTTTTTTGAAATGATTTATAAAGCGGTACTTTCGATTGACGGTAAAGAACATATCCCAGACGTTCTCTTTACCCTGGCGATCGGTCTTCTCATCTGCGCCGAACCGGTGAATGTTTTGCCATTTCTCAAGGCGTTTTATGAATCAGTGAGTTGCCATGAGGATGAGGTACTCATAGTGTGTGTCGATTTTTTTACTAGGATGTATCTAGATAACATAGATATGAAAAAATAGGAGGAGGATTCCTAAATATGAAACATCATCGAACAACATATAGCGACAAAGTTGGAGAGTTGTGGCAAGCCATAGACCCGGAAATGAAGTCAAGTGCTAGGGCATTAATGGCGTTTTTCGGAGGTGATTTCCGAGACACAATCCGTGAATGCGAGGTGGGTATCTCTGGGACAGACACAGAGTCACGAAACGCTTTGGTCTTCACCAAAGGGTGGGCACATTTGATGGTCGGTGAATTTGAAGTCGCGGCGCGGGACTTCTCAACTTGGATAGGGCGAGAAGCGGAGCGCGATGAAACACCGACGAGTTTGGGGCATCAATTTCGAGCGGAATGCTACGAACGCCTCGGTCAATGGAAGCCAGCGTTATCGGATCTTGATACGGCAATCGCTCGTGCCGATGATGTGTCCGATCTACCTGACCTTCATTACCGGCGTGCAGGTGTTAGAGCGGAACTTGGGGTGTTAGACGCTGCAATCGAAGATTATGACACCGTTCTCCACCTGAATCCACAGCACCCGATGGCACCGCTGCATCGGTATTTTCTAAAACAACCCGTCCCAGATGCATTGGAATTCGCAGCATCGCTGAGGTTAAGCGAACGAGCTGCTGAAAACCTGCCAGCACCGCCACCACAGCCGACGCTTAATACCGCACTGGATAAACTTGTAGATGGGAATCTCGAAGCTGCGATTAACATCTGTAATTGGCTGCTGGAATATCAACCTGAAGAAAAAAACACTGTGTTTGTGATCGGATTGGCGAAAGACTTACGCGGACGAAGATTCGGTAAAAAGTACAACTACCTGGAAGCAGATAAGGATTATAACGCTGCGATTGAAGACTATTCAGTGCTTCTTGATCAGCATCCTGACTCGCACTTCAGTACGCTCGCTGCGGCTCGCCGTGGTCAACTCCTGCTTACGCTTGGTTCTGCCGGAGATCGGGAATGTCTTACCGGTGCCATTGCGGATTTTTCGATGGTGATTGACCGGAAACCGACAGATGCGTCGGCATATCTGCATCGCGGACGCGCGTACTTGGCAAGGTATGACTATGAGGAAGCGGTGTCGGACTTTAATCAAGTAATAGATCTGGATCCTGAAAATAGTGTGCCCTACGAGCTGAATGGAATAGTTGCCCTCCTACACTTGAAAGGAAAACCGGATTATGAATTTGCTGTGGGTACTTTCAGAGAGGCACGTAAATACTGTGTTGAGGATTCGCCAACAGAGATGCGGTTGATGCTTTTTGAATCCGCCGCGGAGTATGTATATAAACGTTACGACCAGGCGTTGGTCCTTCTTCGTGAAGTTGAAGCCCGCGTGGAATCCCTACGGGGTTGGGATTGGCATGAGTTCCAGCGGAAACTTATGCTTTTACGAAACCATCTGGACCCTAAGATAGAGGATGCAGAAGTTATTGAGGCATCGGAGCGTGTAAAGGCAGATTGTCACGATGCTATCAAGGTCATCTACGACGCCTTCGCAATAGAGCTACGTGCCGCTTGAGCAGATTTTATGTGGGGAGATGTGGTGGGAATTGGTTCGCGTCTTCGTTGTTGATTGACTGTTCAGCTTTATACAGTTCAGTGAGCACGCTGAGTTGGGTAACGACAACTTTTTGAAATTGTTTCCTTATTTTTCTGAGTGCTATGTTGTTGTTGGTGTTGAGGATGGCTGTGTTGGCTTTGAGGATGGGTTTAATAACCTTCTGGTAGTGTCTTTGAAGCCATCCGCGGGACACCAGTTGAATTTCGTTGTAGTAAGGCATATTGCTTTCAAGATTATCGATTATTACTCTGTTCTCGATTAAGGCAACCAGTGTGTAGAATGCTCGCTCGGCAGTTTTGGGTTTGGTAGATAGTTTAATCTTATGCGCTTGAAGGAGTTCCTCGACTGCCTTAATTCCCTTTGGTGGGAGGGATATCTGGTTATTGTTTGCGTCTATCTGGGTTTGCTGGCTGTCTTGGGATGTTTCTTCCTTTTCCTCGGTATTGCTTTGTGGTTCTGTAATGTCTTTGCGAAACGACTCAAGTACATCACCGAGTTTTTTCCAATCCTCCTCGTTGCCGCGCTGTTCTATATCGTTTAGGGTGTTTATGAACTGTGTAATGGTGCTGCGTCGTTCTTCGGGTGCTGGTGATTTTTCTATCAGTTCTATGAGCTCTTCTACCAGTTCAGCGGATTCATCCTTATCTTCCGGTGGGAAATCTTTAAGCTGCAGTTCCTCAGTAGTGGAGAAAACAATAGCGGTTTGCAAGGCAGATTTAAGTTCGCGAACGTTGCCATACCACTTTGCATTCTGGAGATATTCCTTTACTTCTTTTGTTGTGCTGGTAACTGTCTTACGGTACGTATGATTTAGTTCCTTGATAAATTTTTCGGTCAAGCCCGGTATATCCTCACGGCGGGAGCGTAATGGTGGAATATGGATGACAATGGAACGGAGGCGGTAGTAGAGATCTTCCCTAAACTGCTCGGATCTAATCGCATTGGCAAGTTTAGCATTGGTGGCGGCGATAATTCGGACATTGACTTGAGTCTTTTTCTCATCACCAAGCTTTGTGAATGACTGTGTTTCTATCACATCCAATAGCTCTGCTTGTGCTTTACTCGGCATGGTACCGACTTCGTTGAGGAAGAGTGTGCCGCCGTTTGCCTGTTCAAACAGACCACGCCGATCCTTTGTGGCGCCGGTGAAGGCACCTTTGACGTGTCCGAAGATTTCACTATAAAGGGTATCTCCGTAAAACGTGCTGCAGTTGATTGATCGGAAGATTTCAAGCTTACGTGGGCTCAGTTCGTGGATCTTCTGGGCGATAAGATCTTTTCCAACGCCGGTCTCGCCGGTGATAAGAACGATTACATTTTTATCGGCGACCTGCCTGACTTGGTGCATAATTGCCTTCATCTTATCGGAGTCTTCGACGACTTCAGATTCTGGGCTGATCCATTTGGCAGTCATAGTGATTTCCGCCTCGTGTGTTGATGCTGTGGTGTGTCAGACGCAAACATCCCATTATTTGAAATATTATAGTATAATAAC
>JAKZUG010000293.1:0-10248 GCA_047516705.1 Candidatus Poribacteria bacterium
CCCAAAAAGTTACCATTTGGTAACTTTTTTCGTTTTTTGGTGATTTTTTCAATATGGTTGAAAACCCAGTCACTGTATGGGTTTAGAGGCATTTTTTGTGCAATATTTTGCTGCAAAAAAATATTACCACGAAAAGTGTAACATTCTGTTTGTCTGAATCGCGGATTTCACAGATTTCGCGGATTAGGTGTATTCTATTTCTTTTGCGTCTTGCGTAAAAATGTGATGCATTTTACCGATGTGGATGCCTTTTATGAGGTCTTCTTTAAATCCCAGTGCGGTTGGTTGAAATCGTCCTCATGTATGTGTGCATGTGACGTTTAACACGTCACTGTGACGTGCTGATGTCAGGTGGGACGGGGAATGTGACGTAATTTTTGAATTTTTTATTGTCTGGTGCTCTCCTTCCAGATTCCGTTTTTGGGTTTATACCGAGATATTGATAGGATTGAAAGTAGAGATCAATTTTCATCAGTTGTCCATCCTTTAAATATAACACAAGTTGCCACACATTTATAGACATAGCACTCCGGTTCCCCTTCACCCTTCCCCGTAACACAGGTCGGGACCTTGGATGGGAAAGTGTCTGAAAACCTTGTTGAAACGTCCAAAATGTGTCAGCAGCAACTTGGGTTAATTGTAGAATTCACTATAAACGCATCGCTTTTCCGTCATTTTCACATTTTTATTTTCAATGTTATATTGTATCCCAAATTCTCCAAATCTGCTGCTTGCTGCGCAATATAGGGCGCGACCGCGCGTTCCATCGCCTGATTCAGAGTTTCAGATATCCAGACTGCCAAGTCCTTGAGCGTCCCAAACCGATCTGTATCGACACGATACGTCTCGCCATCAATGAGGAGTGCCAGGGATCTGTCAACTTCGGCATCTTCTAAAGAGATTTCCTCAGAGGATGGAACAACTGCCGCCTCCACGTTAGCTGATACAAGCACTGTCATCGAATCGCGTATGTATGCCTCAATCTGATCGGCATCAAAACCATCGTCGGCAGTGTGGGTGATTGCCTCTGTGACGATATCCATCGGAATGTGTAAGTCGCCTGCCAGTTGATCATTCATTACAAGGTATTCTTCTCCGCGCCATTTATAAATCGCCATTTTTTCAGCTCCCTTTCTAAAATGTTCGTGCTAAGTTGTATCTTGCTAGGAATCCGAAACGGATCCCAAAAACTGGGACAACCGATCTATTAACATACAGACACTCATAAAGTGGACCCGAATGGAAAGATCGTCTGCGACGCTATCAAAATTTGATAAACGTCGGCATGCTCAAGTGGTTATCGAAACAGCAAGAAAAATCGATATTCCAATTATATGCCAAACCCAACAAACTCGCGCCGTCCGGAGATGTGCAAAACGCCACTCGGAGAACGGACACAGATGTAGATGTCTTAAAATGTTACACTGGTGTAACATTTAGTGCACAGAGAAATCGATAGAAAACCACCTAACTGTAAGGGTTCAGAGACATTTTCCACTGATCTTCCGCCGTTAAAAAATAATTTGACAGAAAGTGTAACATTTTATTAGCGGCGGATAAATCGGTTTATTAAGCATTTGTCTGAGTTCTAAGTTAGCCTTAATAAAATCTGAAAATATGTAGATACGTTTTGCGTCGTGTATTTCAATATTGAACTGAGTTTGTTTGCTTAATTTATATTTACATTATATATATTAACATATATAATACAGAAATGCAAATTAATTCTTAATTTAACACAGAATTACTCAGTTCACCTATAGTGACAATGTTTGGAGTTAGCGATACCAGCAATAGAAGCGATATCGCGAGCACAGCTCGCGCCTACAGATGAATAGCTCGGAGGTGCCAGTAGCGCAACCCGGAGATTGCTCTTACAGAAGGCAGAAGAGAAAATATCGCGAGCACAACTCGCTCCTACAGAAGCGGCTTATTTGGTTTCACGACTGCTGTTAACTGAACACCCAATTTTTAAAACAAAGTAGGTTGACAAAATATGGCGTTTTAAAGTAGAATTTAGAATAACCAACATTTTCTGACACTTAGGCGAAGACATTCAATAGCAATAAGGAGATTGACATGCTAACGCAAGAACAGGTCAACTTTTACAACGAGAACGGCTATCTCAAGGTTGACCAACTTTTCACACCAGAGGAGACGAAAGAACTGGCATCTGAAATGGTGCAGATTATTAATAACTGGGGACAGGAGACAATCGGTTGGCCGGGACCTTGGCGTACACGCTACCTCAAAGAAGAGGATCAGCAGACGACGAAGGCTGTCTTTATGCACAATCCACACTTCTACTCGGCTACATGGGGTAGAGTGATCTTCCACGAACGGTTGACGGGTGCTGTGCGATCACTGATTGGTGATACGATCCAGTGGCATCATACGGTACTGCATGCGAAGCCGCCGGAAAAAGGCACGCCGTTCCCGATGCATCAAGACTATCCATTCTATCCGCACGATGGACTCGACTTCGTTGATTGCCTCGTCCATCTTGATGATGCCCCGTTTGAAAGCGGTGCTCTGCGGGTTGTCCCCGGCAGCCATAAAGAGGGACCTCGGGAACACATCACGGGTGAAGGCACTGCTCCGCATCTGCCCACTGATAAATTCCACCCAGATCTTATCGACTCAATTCCGATACCAGCAAAAGCGGGTGATGTGATTTTCTTCAGTTACTGCCTCATCCACTGGTCGGAAGTCAATAGGACAGATCAGTGGCGGAAAGCGGTTCGATTCGGGTATCATACACCAGAGATGCGTCCTGTCGGTCGCGGTCCTGAAGACCCCTACAATAACATCATGGCAGGCGGATTCAAACTGAATCCAACGTCTGGAGAGATCATGGCTTAGGACAAACAAGTTTACAACTCTACTCACTAAAAAAGGTGCTGGCGAGGTTGAAGCCCTTCCCTTTCTCAACAAGGCGGGGATCCGCCTCGCCAGCGGAAACTTAATGTCTCGAATTTTCTTTAAAGGCCTCTATGTGTTCCTCATGCTCAGTATGTGCTTGGTCTGTGCAATGCAGATTTCTGCCCAAGAGCCTTCGCTCGCTGAACAGGTATTCCAAGCGTACCGAGAACTCCTGCAGCGGGAAGATGTCCAAGAGGTGCTGTCGGCAGTTCTTATTGAACTCAATAAACCGGAGAATCAACTGCTTTTAACGTCGGCCACAATAAATGCCGTGCTGGACGACCCGGACGTACTTAAGACACTTATACCGGATATCAGCGATGATTTTATAACGTTGTTAAAAGAGGATACGGACATCCAGATGATGCTTAGGGATCCTGATGTTCAAACGTTACTCCAAGACCCCGAGGCGATCAATGAACTTGCAAATCTCTTGGAAATAAAAGCACCCATACTCGCGCCGCTGATTTTTGACAGGTATCAAACGCTTTTTCAACGCGAAGATATTCAGGAGCTGCTACCTGATGTTCTCACAATACTCAAGCATCCAGATATACAGGCACTTTTGCAACCTGCTACGATCAAATTGGTAGCAGAGGATCCAGACCGACTCAAAGCAATCGTTCCAGAGATCGAGGATAGATTCATAACGCTCCTCAAGGAAGACGCGGACGTTAAGGCGTTCATTAATGATCCGGACCTTCATACGTTACTCCAGAACCCCGTCGAAATCGATGAACTTGCGAGACTCCTCAGCGTCATCGAACCGACGGCAATTGTTGTTAGAGTAGTGCCAGCATCGATTGAATCCCCGAATATTGGAGAACAGTTTAGTATCACTGTTGACATCAGCAATGCTCGAAATGTAGCCGGTTATCAGGTAGCACTGCAATTCGACCCAGAGGCACTCCAATATGTCTCATGGGAGCAGGGGACTTACCTTTCCGGGAATATCTTTGTCGTTCCTACAAAGATTGAAGAGAACCGGGTATCCTTCGCATCAACTGCCGGCACGATGGTAACCGAGATGGAAGGCACCCTTTTAACGATAACTTTTGAAGTAATCGCCATAAAAGCGTCAACGCTCGCCTTAACTGAGGTTATTCTTACGAGCGGTTCTGGAACAGAACTGCCTGTAACAACCGAAGACGGTGAAATAGTTGAACCACCAACCCCTCCCTGGGATGTCAACAAAGATGGGGTCATCAATATTTTGGATCTGACCTTGGTGGCAGTACATTTTGGAGAGACAGGACCTACAGCTGCGGATGTTAATGGGGACAATATGGTGAATATCTTGGATCTAACATTGGTTGCGAGCCATTTTGGCGAATAACAGCGGAAAGTATAAAGGGACGGGTTGACCACCCGTCCCTGTCAAAATGGTCAGCGGCGTTTCACGTTGCCCCAGGTGGTTGTGAGTTTACCTCCCGGCTGAACCGCCAATCCGCCAATTGTTTTCATAGCGAGATTCATTTCATCAATATCAATCACGCGGTCCCACATATAGACTTCAGCAATAACAGCATTTAGCCACTGTCCATCTTCACGGTGTGCAATGAATACAGGACGATTTCCTTCTTCACAGGGACCGCCGCCGTTATCAGCCGCTTGTGCGACGGGGGCTTTGTCGCCATCCACGTAAACGCGCACACCTTCCTTTAATTTGAACGTGCCACATTGATGGACCCATGTCTCTTGCGGTGCAGCACCGGGGCCATTCGGTTCTGAAACGCCTGATCCGGGACAGGTCCAAACCGACATACCAGCTCCGAAGTCGTCGTAGACATAAAGTGAGAATTCCCACTCATTGGCGTTCCCTTTCATAAGGAAACCCTTTATCGCCTGTCTGCGTAAGTGTTAGGTATATTTGTTGTCGGTTATCAGTTGTCAGTTTGCACGCAGACAGTACGACAAGCCTTATACATTCAACAACCGCGAAAAACTGGAGGCAAATGCTGAAATCTTTTCTTGACTATTTTTGCTAAACTTGTTATGATTTTGCAATAATTAATATGCTGCAACGCGGTTGAGAGAGGTCTCCGCCAATTCCAGTACCATTATTCATTTTATATAAAACTCTCTTCCAAAATACGAGATGGTTAAAATGCTGAAGTTCACTCGGGCTCTACCCAAACTATGGACTTTGTCTCGGTAGAGAACCTTATCTATAAGAGAGGTGTAACTTTCGCACTTTAGTGTTAGGAATACGCCAACTATATAAGGAGGAGTAGAGAGATGAAAGTCAGATTGGTATGGACTGGTATAGTCGTTCTATTTATTGCAGGTATATTCACCGCTTCAAGTTACGCTGTGTTAGACCCTGACACCATCGTAGGAATATGGAAATTTGATGAGGGTAACGGGGATACTGCAAAAGATTCTTCTGAAAATGGGAACGACGGTACACTCATGAGTAAACCGAAGTGGGTGGATGGCAAGTTCGGCAAGGCTCTTGAGTTCGATGGCACAAACTTCGTGGATATGGGAAATGATGAATCAATTCAGTTCGACGGAGATGTGACAATTGTTTGTTGGGTTAGACCGGAAAACGTAGCTGGTGGTCGCCAAAACATACTTTGCAAATCATACGGCGGCGAAGGCTGCTTGACACAAGAAACAGATGGTCGGTTGAGTTTTTATTGGGGCGATTGTGGCGGAAATTGTCAGCCTTATGTGGAGGTTGCGAGACCTGTCGCTGGTACTTTCGTAAGTGATGAATGGATTCACGTGGCTGAGACGAGAAATGTCTCAGATCGCGAGTACAAGATGTACAAAGATGGTGAAGTTGTCGCCAATGATAAATGGGCGAAATGCGGTGCTCACCCTTGTGGAGACTCCAGTCCCAGCGATCTCAATTTGCTCATCGGCTCCGGTTATGCTGGTAAATACAGAGGCATCATTGACGATGTAGCCATTTTTAATGTGGTTCTGAGTGAGGATGAGATTCAGGGTATCATGGATGATGGATTGGACGCGGCTTTCGCCGTTTCGCCTACCGACAAACTCACTACCACATGGGCAACCCTAAAGAAATAACGGATCGACACAAAAAGGCAAGAACATATGGTTCTTGCCTTTTTTATTTACCACTTACGCAGATAGGCGATAAATCGTCGGACTGTCAACAGATACACCTTGGAAGGACGTGTGTATCTCAAAGGTTTCCGTGTGGTTCGTAGTCGCGCGATTCTGCGGCGTACTCGCCCAAATGCGACGTGAATTATTGCGCCTTGCGTAAGTCCTATTATTTAAGAGATTAGGCTTTGTAAAATTCGACCGTCGTTCCAGCCATATCTTCAACCTTTTCTATCAATTTCTGCCGTTCGTCGTCTTCCATACCAATGAAGTCCCGCGCGATATCGATTTTCTCTTGCATCTGTTTGGCATTGTCGGGGCCAGTAACGAGTGTGCTGACGGGCAGTGACCAGACGAACCGAACTGCTTCGGAGACGCTGACACGATTCGGGACGACTTTCGGATTGGGGCCGTGCCGTCCGTGCTGCGAACCGCCAAAGAAACCGCCGTTTGCCAAGGCTTTCATCCCAATCACACCGATGTTTCGCTCCACGAGGGTTGGTACGACGCTTTCGATGAAGCTTTCGTAGCTGACATCAACAAGGTTCATTGATAATTGACAAGCATCAAAGATATCTGTCTTTTCAAGGACGCGTTGATGGGCAGTGGGGCTTGAATGCCCTGTGAACCCGATATAACGCGTTTTTTCAGTTTCCTTTGCCTCCAGCATCACATCGAGAACGCCGTTTTCAACTCGCTCATCCACGTCTGCGGGGTTGCGTACTGCGTGTACCTGCCAGAGATCAAGTCTGTCTGTATTGAGGCGTGAAAGCGAACCTTCCAGGTGTTCCCATGCTTCATTTGCGTCTCGTGCTCTCGTCTTGGTCATAAGAAACACATCATCGCGATATTTTGGTACAAGCAGTTTTCCCAAACGGCTCTCGCTACCACCATTTTGGTAACCTTCAGCGGTATCAAAGAAGCGGACACCGCCTTCAAGCGCGGTTTCGATTGTTTTCTGCGCTTCGGCTTCCTCCATATCTCCGATATGCCATCCGCCGACACCGAGCATTGTTACAGCCTCTCCAGTGCGACCAAACCGTCGTGTCGGCAGGAGGGCACCAAGGCGGTCGCTGTCACTTTTCTCTTCACCACCTTCTGCAGATGTAGATGATAAAAGGATACCTGTTGTCAAACCCGCCAGTGATTTTAGAAATGCGCGTCGATCAATCATGATTTTTACCTCCGTGATTTTCCTATTATAGATTATTCCGGAATTATTGTCAACTATTTTCCATAGCACTATAAGGTCATTTAGTTTTATCAAATTTATTGAATTATTCGGATTTTGAACGTTCTTTTCCTATATCCGGTGCGGTTTGTAACCGCACCTACCGGGTCTGGTCACCAAAATCAGTAGGCGGGGTAACACACCGCGCTAGCGAAATACGGAGTAAACTAAAAATGGAAAACTGAATGGCTCTGGACGCAACATCATTTTCACTTGATTTTAATAGCGGTTTGCGATTATAATAATCTGGTACTACAATATAGCATTAAACTTTTTCAATAGGTCCAACCGCAGCAGTATGAAGAACGTTTTACACAGTGAAATCCCAGATAAGCTCGTCGTGCTTACCTTTGATGACGGATGCAAATCGCAGGCGACTTTCGTCGGTCCGCTTCTCGATTCGTACGGTTTTGGTGCAACGTTTTACATTACTGAAGGGCTTAATTTCCTTACCAACAAAGAGGCTTACATGACGTGGGAAGAAGTGCGCGGGTTGCACGATGCGGGTTTCGAGATTGGCAACCATACCCGTCACCACCGAAACGCCACACAGCAGTCCGCTGCGGAACTGCGTGTGGATCTGGAGCATATTGATACGCGTTGCGGGGCATTCGGAATTCCGCAGCCGACGACGTTCTGTTATCCGGGTTATAGCCACGGTGAAGCGGCTGTCGAAGTGCTTGCCGAACACGGATTCCATTTCGCTCGCCGCGGTGTTGCCCCTGAATACCCTTACGATGGTGAAGGCGGGCGCGGACCTGCTTATAATCCTGCGGTGCACCATCCGCTTTTAATTCCGACGACAGGAGCCGCCGGTCCCCATTGGAGTTTTGACGATTTCACGTGGGCACTCTCCGAAGCAAAGGATGGGAATATCGCTGTCCTCACGTTCCATGGCGTTCCGGATCTGGAGCATTCATGGGTTCACACAGATCCGAAGCAATTTGAAGATTATATGGGGTACCTCGCCGAAAACGCCTATAATGTTATCGCGCTTCGTGATCTCACTGATTATGTAAATCCACACGCGCCGTCAGGACTCACGGACACCAACCCACACTAACACACTTGCTATGCAGCATGTTTTTGGCATATTGACACAATTTTGTCCAATCTTTTTTATCAAATCTCCCGACACAAAACCTCGCCCTTTAGGGCGGAAAGTATGTCAGAGATGGAATTGCAGTGCTTCAACTTGTACTCGCCGCCAAAGCGTCAGCCTCTCAACAAAGAGATTACTTGTCCATGTGTCAAGATTGGCAGAAACATGGTTGGTTAACCAGCAGTTTTCGCTTAAGCATCGTAAACAGACGATAGAGATAGAGGCTTACGCCGAAAAAATACATTGATGCTATAAACATGATATCCATCGAGTACAAAGTGCGCGATTGGAACTTCGTTTACGGAGAGGAAAAGGAAATACAGTAGGTTGGTTTATAACCGTGCCTGCTTACCTAATAAACTATGCTAAGAGAATTTACAAACAGTCTAACTCGATGGGATACATTACTGTTTCAACATATTTTTAATTGGGGCGATAAGGGCGTTATCCTCAGCCGTTCATTTCGTTTTATTTCCTGGAGTGCGAACGGATGCCTCTACCCATTTTTAGGACTTTACATATACCTCACATTTAGTCGCACCATTAGCAAGCCATTTCTGCTGTCAGCGGCAATTGCCTTCCCGCTTGAGAGGCTCCTCTATCATCTCATAAAACAGTCGATGAAACGTGACCGCCCCTGTGAACGCATTGTAGATGTCCAATTTCGAGTCCGGCCACCGGATCAATTCAGTTTCCCATCAGGTCATACTGCATCGGCTTTTCTGATGATGACACTTTTGGCAAGTTTCTTTCCCGTTTTACGAATCCCAATGTTTCTCTGGGCGATCACAGTAGGGATCGCACGCGTATGTCTCGGAGTGCACTACCCCACAGATGTTCTTGCAGGCGCGATTCTTGGAATTGCTACGGCACGAATAGGTATATGGTTTATCATATAATTTAAAACAGCATTCAAGGATTTTGGTATAACATATTCATAGCGTGAGGCATTCCTGTCTACAAAGATGTAGGACAGGAAATGAATTTAATCTATCTTCAGATTAAATCCCCTTTATGAAAATCGGGAAAAGTTCATCAAGGATTCCCTCAAAATAGCGAACGGATGCCAGTTGATTTTCAAGCTGCATCCCAACGAAAAGTTTGCGCAGCGCACCGCCGAAATCAAGAAATTGGCACCTGACGCGCTCGTCTATACCTCTGGAAGTGCCGAAGAGATGAAGCAAATTCCGAAGCACTGATCACCATTTACTCATCAACAATCTACGTGGACTTAGCACTCGGCAAAGAGGTCTACTCGGTACTGGATATGGAAGAACTCCAACAATTGACACCAGTTCAGAACGGTTGTGCTGCACGCCATATCGCTGATGTATGTCGTGAGTTAATAGATGGGCAACAGAATACTTCGGGTGCAACTACGCATTCCCCAGAAAAGCAGACACCGGTGCTCGCCTAATTTGTGCCTGTAGAGAAGACGTTTCTCCAGTAATTCCACCTTTTCAGAGAACCTTGTTAAAAGTGCATCCGTGAATGTGTATGTTACGGCGCACGGCGTGTGCCTGCTACTTTAAAGAAAACACATTGACAGGAGGGCACGTATGAAAAAGAGTTACTTTTCTATTTTCTTCTTGCTTGTTTTCTCTATGCTATGCCTCTCAGGTGTCTCTGCCGAAGATTCCACACAATGGAAATTGCCTGAAGGTGCTAAAGCGCGCCTCGGAAAAGGTTGGATATACGATGTCAAGTATTTCCGAGATGGCAGTCGGTTCGCCGTCGCGAGTACAATCGGCATCTGGATCCATGACGCACAGACTGGTGAAGCAATTGACCTGTTGGCTAAACAGATGTCCCGTATCTTTTCCATAGCATTTACTCCCGATGGAAACACGTTAGCCAGCGGGGACAGCAATGGTAGGATCTTTTTATGGGATGCACACACTGGACAACATAAGCG
>JAKZUG010000294.1:0-6423 GCA_047516705.1 Candidatus Poribacteria bacterium
GATATGCCCTTTATCCGCTTATTTCAGGATTTAGGGGAATCGCCTGCGGGTGGAGCGATAATAAGACGGTGGACTCTTAGAGAAAACCGCAGTTGCGACGAAGCCGAAGCCCACGCCTTTAGGCGTTGGGTGCTATCACATAACACTGTTTTCCAATATAGTTACGGCGAGTCGGACGGTCACTGTCATCTAATGACAGTAAAACATCTCCCACAAAGTTTCTACTCACATGACACATTTTAGCATGTGAGATTTTCCCAACAAGCTGCCGCCTCACATACCATTATAGTATGTGAGGCGGGTATCACTGGCGGGTATCACTTGAACAAAGTGCAAGTGACTTTTGGTTTAACTATGTCACTTCGGCAAATCCGAAGTGAGGCGGGCGGTCACCCTTATTAAATAGTAGTGAGCCACATATAACAGTTCTAAGTGAGGCGGGTCTCACTTGCGGAATCCGCAAGTTCTTAACCTATTGTAATATCTTCTTTTCGTTGAACGGATATAACTTCCACTTTGTTGAAGTGACTGTCCACACACCTTTTCACACCCAATTCCCCAGATCACGCCCATAGAAACCCCCAGTCAGCGATATAGGTGGAGACGCGTAGGTTCTGTTGCAACCTATTTTTGTCACTTCACATGCAAGCGAGCAAAGCGTCAAAAATAGAACGCAACGCTCTTGTTAGTTTTAGATTTTAGTTTAGAGTTATATCTATCGACCAGCACGTCTATAAACTGCTTAGGAGTATCAAGTGAATAAAGTATTGTTGACCGGAAATCTCACACGGGACCCTGAAGTCAGGCATATCCCCGCAAGTGGCAATGTCGTCGCAAATTTCGGCATGGCGATGAATGAACGCTGGAATGATGCTCGGTCAGGCGAACAGCGCGACAGTGTATGCTTTGTCGAGATCGAGGCATGGAATCGGCAGGCAGAGATTATCGGTGAGTATTTCAAAAAAGGTTCCCCAATCTTGGTCGAGGGTAGCCTAAAGTTTGAGCAGTGGGAAGATGATCAAGGCACGAATCGGAATCGTCTTAGGGTTCGACTGCAAAGGTTCGAGTTCACCGGTGCCGCCAGCGAAAACCAGCAACAGCCAGCCGATGACACCGAGCCAGCGGAGAACACCGAGCCAGCGACCGATAGCACCCCACAACCAGCCGAATCCGCACCTCAAGTCAGTGAATCAGCTGATGACGATGTGCCGTTTTGATAAAATATAACCACCCGGGTAAATCCTGTCATTTTTTGGGCGGGGTTTACCTTTTTTTACTTCGTCACACCTCAAAATCTTCGTCATGGGCTTTCACCTGTTCGGGCAGATGTTTGATTTGTAAAAGCGTGTGTGTGTTTTCATTCACCGCCATCTTGAAACACGTTGTAGGGCATTCTGTGCGTTTTTACATCTTGAGAGAGAACAATTCACCCCTCATAGACTATCCCCATAACCATGCACTTCATACGGGGTGCGTGTTGCCACCTATCACCACATGTGTTTCTGCGAGGACATATTATCAACCCCTGTTTTTAGGGTGATGATGTAGGAGAAAACCTGATAAGGTAACGAATAGCGAATCTTTGACCACACCCAAAATAGCAGGAAACCCCACAGCACGCAAAAGGAGTTGACAAGGTAACGAATGACGAATTATGGGGGTATTTCTACCACACACGCCACAAAAATTAGCATTTACACAAAATATGCAGTGTTTCTCGTAGAGCCATCAATATAGGAAGCAACCTTCAACGCCTCACGCAACTCGCGTGGATCAAACTGGATAGCATCGAGACACCGCTCCGACATCCAATTCGTAAACCGACGCTTCTCATGTAGCACCAGCGAGAGATGTGTTCGTGTGCAACCCACTTCATCCGCCAGCGACTGAATCGATCTCCGCGTCACATGCAACAGCAACTTGACGATCTCCAATTCAACCCGTAAGTCATCGACACGCTCACCTTTCGACTGCCGCGTAGCATTCAACAAACAGGCGTTTGATATGGCTTCAATATCAGAAAGTGACAGGGTCTCAAACGCCATCTTACCGGGATCGCAGTCGCCAGACAACGACCGCCAGTGGCGTTTAGGGGGTAAGTCAAAGTGCATCCTACACGCCCTCCGAAAGATAGCCACGAGGCTACGGCTCCACTGGGTTCGTGGAGATGGCGAAATTCTGTAACAAATGTGTCTTTAACAAGGTACTTTTAACATAGGACAAGAGGGGTCGATTTAATTTTCTAATTTTCAAGACGAAAACAAGAGGGTCTTATGCAATCAGAATACCTTGACATCATCAAACCGATTCCACCGATTTTTGGCGACTCAGCCGAGAGAGACATCTGAAAAATCACCCATTTCAGAGAATGCAGCGTCTTGATAACAACACGCATTCTCGGCGACTGCGAATTCATTATAAGAATCTAAACTCACATGCTCAGCGGCGAATTCATTCGTCTCAACGTCAAGCACTGTCAGTGAGTCGCCCTCGTGCTTGTGCGGGTGTGAATGATCATGGAGGTAGCCACCATTTTCGGGGTTATAGTTGTCATGTTTCTCCACTTTACCGTGATGAGAAGCACCAGCTTTGTCGGATCTATGGTCGCCTGCACCCGGGTGGTAGTGACCATGGTCCGCAACACCCTTCTGATGTGATTTTTCGTGGTCGAATTTGTGTACGCGCTCCAAGTGCTCTGTATAACAGCCCTGCTCAGTCTTAACAGCCATTCTTTTGCCTCCTATGTTTGCATTCCGTCGAAGTCAGAAAATTCATGCTCAGCGGCGAATTCATTCGTCTCAACGTCAAGCACTGTCAGTGAGTCACCCTCGTGCTTGTGGGAGTGCTCCTTGTAAAAGCCAGAATTCTTATCCGGCGTCCAGTCGTGATGCTTTTCCCCGGTGCCATGATGATTTTCACCCTTTTCGTAAGGACTGTGAAAGTGAGGATGGTCGCCAGCACCACCGTTGGGGTGAGCGTTGCCGTGTCTGACGTTCTCTAAGCAATCGAGTAACTTTGTCCTTTCACTTTTTTCCTCAGGAACGGGCACTCCTTCATTAATAACCATTTTTTTCTCCTAAATAAATATTCGCTGACACGGTAACGCTTTAAACCGAATCAGCACGGGCATACACCCTGTGATATGAGACCTATCTCTCAACTGAAAACCAGCAAAAATCAACTCATCGCTGGAACATCAGACATGCCAATCGCATCCGTATCCGGCATATACGTCTCTGTCCACGTATCCATCTCCGCAGTCAAGCCGTGAGATTCCACGGGCGGTTCCCACCCCGCAGACGTGCCCTGAATATCCGGCGGATTTACACCGCCACAATCTGGGGCTTCATCTATAGGAAGAATCGGAGCCTCATCAAATTTCTCCATTGAAAATCGGGTATCTCGGGTATCATTCACTTTTCTATATTCCTCCTGTATCAAGACTTAGTGTTATCAATTCTTCGGACTCCAGACCGGTTTCAGCACTTGTAAACCTCGTCAATCCTCAGCCGTCAGTTTCCGATCGTTTCCGAGGTACATAGACCTATTCGACGGAATTCCCTACACACAAGCCCCTTCCGTGGATGCGATCTCGAACAATTCCGCCGGCTGTGCTTCCATGGCGAAGTCCGCAGAATACGTTCCACCGTCTTCAGGGACAAAATCATCAAAACAGTTCCCGCATGGATCCCTAACAAAACAGTTCTCGAATTTATCCTTAACAAAACAGTTCTCGAATTCATCCTTAACGTCATCCCAAAGACCCGCAACTTCATCGCCGTCTGTCGAAGCGGTGTGTTCTTCTATACGGGTGTCGTTTATCCGAAGCCACATCGTTTTTCTCCTTTATTTTATTACTAACGGGGCAGAACCTCTTTTTTACAGGACTTACGCACCATGCCCAGCCCTGTCTACCTCAACCACTATCTGTAGGCGGGATTGCCGAATCCCGCCTAACCGACGGTTGACCGCTGACTGTCATACTTGCGGTCAACTTTTCAACCGCCTGTAAACTACTAACGCCAACCCTAAAATTCCAAACGACCCAGTTAACATTATATCGCCTATCAGAAGATCCTTAGACACTTTTCGGATACCCATTGTTTCCTCCTCCTCGGTAGACGCGGTTTGCCAACCCCGCCTTAATTGTCGTTGGGTAGGCGCAGTTCAAAAACCGCGCCCACTCAACAGATAAATTGACTTTTCCTATAGTAACTTACGTATTCAGCCACACAAAAGGCTTAGTATTTTCCAATTCTTACACAGATCCATTAATATCATCAATGCCACTTGTCTCCGCTTCCGCGGTATAATGATCAACCGATTCATCAGTCAATGACGCAATAGTCGTATCCTGATACCCCTGATAACCGTCGCTATTGTTATCAAATAAACCAATCTTATCCCCACCTGAACCATTGTTTTTATAACACGGCTCCAACGGCTCCAACGCCTCTTTTACTGCATCTTTCAGCTCCTGTTTCAGCTCCTGTTTCAGCTCGTCCGATATCCCAAAAAATGTCTTAGTAACCCTCTCGTCTGACATCCCAAAAAATGCCTCAGTAACCATACGTTTCTCCTTTGTTTCGGGGCAGAACCCTTTTATTTACGCAGTCGCGTGTTGTTGTCGAAGCCCGACTCACAGAATTCACCATAACTACGCCAAATCGAAGGTATCAAAGCTATTCGAGTCATCGATAAACCCTACAATAGCATCATCATAGCCATCATAGCCAGTGCTGAAACTCTGTTCATCACCTGTTGGTCTCTCAAAAGCACCCAACTCCCATTTAAACTCAAGGCGTATATCTTTCTTAAAGATAGGGTCAATGTGAATGCTTATTCCCGTCTTATCATCACCATAGATTGTAACCCCCACGTCAATACCCTCCACGTTTCAGTCGCAACCGCCAACCGCTGATGGCAACTGATAACTAACAAAAATCAACCTGCCACTGAATAATCGGACATGACAGCCATATCAATATCCGGCGGATCCATCTCTCCGATCAAGGCAATCTCCTGATATTCCCCTGGCACCGTCTCATCTCCAACCGTCACATCGCCGTCCGTCGCCGGAAGATCCTCTGTTTCGGTATCAGGGTGTTCGTGCTGATGTGAATGGAAATACCCGCGAAGAATACCGTGTTCATAACCGTGGTGCATGGATCCGAACCCATGACCGTGAGAATGGTCATGCACTCCGTTTGTGCTTGTGTTATTTTCATTTCCAGTGCCAGTGCTCAACATTATTGATCGCCTCCTCTAAAAAGAGACCCACTATTAAATGCGAGGGATTAAATATCGGTCCAGTAGATAAAGAAAAATCGTTGTGAACATTTTGTTACTCCTCATACTTGCGTCGCGACAACTCAAAGGGTTGCAGCACAACTCGGATTGATAACCAACAACTAATGTCTCTGCATG
Source organism: Candidatus Poribacteria bacterium (assembly GCA_047516705.1). Classification (GTDB taxonomy): domain Bacteria; phylum Poribacteria; class WGA-4E; order WGA-4E; family WGA-3G; genus WGA-3G. The sequence continues at coordinate 5,428 of JAKZUG010000294.1, forward strand.
TACTTACGATTCTACGAGAGATAAGGTTTAGAAAACCGTTGTGTAGGACTTAACAAAATCTCAAGAATGTGGTAGAATCTATAAAAACCTATAAAACTCTACACTTTCTTTTGATTTCGGTTTCCATACTTCCTGTTTCAACGTCCACTGCCTCTCAACGAGGTCTTACACGGACTCCACAGGCGTTTTACGTCTCCTCACAACTCGTGGCGACGGTGAAAAGGTCAAGCGGGACACAGGTTGATAGCAGCGTTGAAGTCTCGGTCACACTCAAAACCACATTCCGTGCAATGATAGATGCGATCGGAGAGCGTCAAATCTGTTTTCTTGTGTCCGCAGTTGCTACAGGTTTTGGAACTGGCAAAGAACATATCCGCTTGTGTTATCGGTATACCGCGCCGTTCTGCTTTGTATTTGAGTTTGGACAGAAAACCACCTAATGCTGAATCGGACAACGCTTTTGCAAGCCGTCTATTCCTTAGCATGTTGGTAACCTTGAGCGTTTCTATACCGATAGCAGAGGCTTTACGGACAATGCGTATCGTTGCTTGGTGGTGAGCGTCCTCACGGATATTTGCGATACGTGCATGGACAGCAGATAACATAGACTTTGCTTTATACCAGTTCTGACTGCCTTTCTGTCTACGAGAGAGCCTACGGTTCGCACGTGCTAACTTCCGCTCATATCGTTTGAGTGGACGCGGGTTATCATAGGTTCTTATAAGTTTTAGTAGAAAATACCGAACTGCAACTTACCCTTTATCCCAAAAACAAGTGGACTTGACCATTATAGCAGTTTATACGATCTTTGACCACATTTACGACTCCCAACTCTTATAACCCAGTCCCCTCTTCACTGTCCACTGACCGCCATTCCTCCCATAACCCCCTAATATAGATGTACGCGTGAGCGACGCTGCACATGTGCGCGCATCAGCGCTCAGAGACCGAATGACCCTAACCCCAAAACAAGACGCCATCCGCAGACTCGGATTC
>JAKZUG010000295.1:0-15192 GCA_047516705.1 Candidatus Poribacteria bacterium
GCTCTATCTCAGCATGCGGAGCGAGGTCGAAACTGACAGTCTTCTCGAAAGGTTACTCCGTGCAGGAAAGTATGTCTGCGCGCCAGTCGTAGATACGGAGCAGAACCGCCTCATACCACGGCGCATTCAGGAAGCAGAAACAGCGTTGGTCCGCCATCGTTACGGTGTGTTGGAACCCAATACGGCATGCCCAATTTTCCCGATCGCGCAGCTGCAACTCATCATCATCCCTGGTATCGCCTTCGATTGTAAAGGGTATCGCCTCGGCTACGGTAAAGGTTTTTATGATCGATTTCTTGCAGAGTGCCCACACGCTATCCCGATCGGACTGGCGTACCAGATACAAGTCGTAGAAGATACGTTCCCGCAAGTATGGGATGTACCAGTTAAACACATTTTTACAGAGACCGGTAGGATAGATATTTAGCTACTTGGCATCAACGAAAGGTCTCAATTTTTCCAGTGTCTTCGCGCCGATACCTCTGACCTTCTGGAGGTCGTCCACACTCGTAAAGTCGCCGTGTTGCGTTCGGTAATCCACAATCCTTTGTGCTGTTGTTTCGCCGATATTGGGGAGAGTTTGAAGTTCCTTGACAGTAGCGGTATTAATGTTAAGAAGTGCCGGTTTGTTTAGTGTGGTTCGATTTTGTGGATGTTCGGCGTTCGGCACAGCGATCAGATCGGGTTTTCCGAGAAACATCGCCGGTGCGAACCGCCGCAATCCCCAGAAGCCTACCCCTGCTAAAATCAGTATCACGAGGAAAGTGACTGCTCTCCAATAATGACGTTCAACAGCATCCGATACACTACTCATCTCTATTCTCCTCAAGAGACAGCACCTGACTTGCTGACTCGGCAAAGCGATACCCGCGGCGAAGTTGTTCGCTTGTCGGCCATTTGTTATGTTTTATCATATTGCATGGGATGCAGACCCAATATAGGTTGGTGTAGTCATTGACGGGTCCGCCTCTACTTCGTGGTTTGAAATGGTCAATGCAAAAGGCTTGGTGACCGCCCGTTATTTGTTCGTGAACACCGCAATAAGCACAACGGAAATCGAAGTCCGTGCGGAGATGAAGTTCAGCCTTCCGATATCCTGTCCTACCTCGCATCACAGGTGGTGATTCTTATCGTGGGATACGAGGGGATGTTCTTTGGTTCACATCAATTCCCTTAATTCACGCAGTTTGGTAATAACTTCCTCAAATCTCTGTTTCCAATTTTCATCCCGCAAGTCCGCACGCTTCTGCATCGATTGTATGAGTGGTTGCGCTGCTTCTGCATCGTTAAGCTGCTGGTCCAACTGAGTCAACTCAACTTCCTCTTGAGGCGTTAAGCCGGTAGTGAACTTCTTATCCAACAATTTATGATATGCCTCAAGCAGATCCGTAGGAAGTTCGTAGTCAAAAGCGTTTTCATCTGTGTCTGAATACCATTTGCGATACTCATCCATTGGGACAATCGCTGCTATAGGCTTACCATTGTGTTCAAGGACAAGACTCTCATGTTCTTCCCAACTTGCCCGCAGTAAGTTTTCAATTTGACGTGGAAGTTGGTCCAATGAAATCGTTTTACTCATAAGTCAGTCTCCTTTTCAAGTAGCACTTTCAGTTATTATTATACCATATTTTTTAGAATGTCTGCCACATCTTTTGCAATGCATACAGAGCCATTCAGTTTTCGGTTTTTCGTCGTTTTTGTCGAAGAAGTCGCGATTCGGAGATCGCTCCTACAGCAGGCTTTGGAACATTCAGAAATTTCTCCTAAGGGAGAACTGAATGCCTCTGCAATGCATAGGGCAAACCTTTGGTTTTACTTTTGGTTTATACACATTTCGCCCTTACAGGACTTAGGAGAGTTTCTATAAACATATCATCCCTATAGGACTGAAGAAAAAGAGGCGTTCTGTTTGCAATCCGGTGCGGTTGAAACTGCCCCTACCTTGGTAAGAATAGAGAGCGAACTCAATCAAAATACTCATCTTCGCTAAACTTGGTCCATGATTCAAATATGGGGAACGGTCGCGGAAAATTGTCGTTGTTGATATTCAATCTGAACCTTATCTTCTCACTATCAAAAAGGTTCTGGATCGAGATTGAGATGCCCGTGGTTTCGATGCAATTGTCGCACTGCGTCGGGAGTATTTGTACGGAACGTGGTGCTTCAAAATAAATTCTGTATTCCGAACCCGCCTTTTCAATACGATAATCGTCCGATAATATCTCCCACTCGTTAAGCGCATACATACCTTCAGAATATTGTGCCCATAGGCTAATACCATTAAAGAAATCGAGGATAACGCCTTTCCTCTTATTAGCATCCTTAGATGGGTCGAATTGGCGGAATGAGCGATCTTCGAGTTCCGCTTTTATTCGTTGTTCCTCTTCGCTACTGACGGGTTGCAATGGATTATCCGCACACGAAGAAAGGATCAGGCAGATGAACGTGAGCATAAAAGGCACGAGGTATGTTTTTGTATTTGCTTTGAAAGTTTTGTTTTGATACATGTTTTTCCCCTCCGATTTTGTTTTTTACTGAGTAAATTTTAGCGTTAAGCAAAGACGGATGTCCAAAGAAAATGGACAGTGTGCCTTGAAAAATTGGGATTATACTTGATATGGAAACTCGCCTCTGCTAAAATACGCAGTGAATTCACATTTGGAGAGAAATGTTATGCAGGAAATTGTGGTAGATTCAGGGCGATTACACGATTTCGCTCGGACGCTCTGCGAAAAGGCGGGACTCCGCTCGGAAGACGCGGCGCAGATGGCGAAACTTCAGGTACAGACTGATTTGCGGGGCGTGCATTCACACGGCACACGTGCCTTGCCCGGTTATCTCAACCTCGTCCTTGAAGGTAAGATGAACCCGAAACCTGAACTCAGCATCGCGAGACAGGGCCCGAGTTTCGTTGTCGTTGACGGCGACAACGGCATGGGACATTTGGCAAGCACGCTCGCCATGGAGACAGCAATAGCAAAAGCAGAGACGACCGGTATCGCAGCGGCAGGGGTATGCAATGCAGGACATTTCGGGGCAGCAGCATGCTACTCGATTATGGCGGCGTCAAACCAGATGATCGGGTTTTCAACGACGAACACAGGCGGTGCCTCTATTGTCGCACCCGGTGGTGCAGAGGCAGTGGTTGCAAACAACGCAATGAGTTACGCATTGCCCACCGGCGACGGGCATCCGATCGTATTGGATATGGCGTGCGGCGTTTCCGCATGGGGGAAGATCGGCACGCTTCGGATGTATGGCAAACCGATCCCAGAAGGGTGGCTCATAGACGATACAGGACAACCCACCAGCGATCCGGACAAAGGACGGTTCTTAGCACCCGCAGCAGGACCGCGTGGTTACGGTTTAGCACTCATTATGGGTATCCTCGCCGGTCCTCTGAGCGGCGGTTTGATGGCGTGTAATAAATCGGGGGATCCGTCTGAACATTTCTTTTTCGCGCTGAACATTTCGAGTTTCACAGACTACGACGGTTACGTCGCGGAAATCAAGCAGGGCACCGACAAGATTCACACCTCGAAAACGGCAGAAGGTGTGGAACAAGCCTACCTTCCCGGTGAAATCGAGTGGAACAACTACGACAATTACCTTGAAAACGGCATTCCGATCCATGTAGACCATTTACGAGGTCTCGCTGGCATTGCTGAGAAACTTGATGTCCCTATCTGTTGGGTGTGGTAAAAGAAGTACAAGAAAGCAAGGGGTAAAATATGGCAGACACTAATGAACGTGTAGCGGGCGGCACGCTTCCCGATTGGGAGGTCGCGGAACTCCCCGCACCACCGAAATATCAATTTGGTAAAGCGTTTCGGGGCATTTTAGGTCCCGGCATTATTGCGTTAGGTGCTTCAATCGGGAGCGGTGAATGGTTGTTGGGACCCGCGATTACTGCACAGTATGGAGGTAGTCTACTCTGGATCGCGACAATCGCTATTCTGCTTCAGGTAATTCTGAACACAGAAGCGATCCGTTATACGCTTTATACCGGCGAACCGATGTTGAGCGGCTACATGCGTTGCAAGCCCGGAGCACCTTTTTGGGCATCTTTCTATTCAGGTATTAACTTTTTCGCGATTTGGCCCGGTTGGGCGATGACTGCTGCGACGGCACTCGCTGCGGCATGGCTCGGCTATATGCCGCAAGATGCGGATGGCGGGACGGTACGCTTGTTTGCCTTTCTCATCTTTTTCGCGTGCTTAGGGATTGTGCTGTTTGGTGGGAAGATTTACAATGCGCTTGAAAAAGTGCAACTCTTCATGGTCATCTGGATTATCGGTTATCTTGTCGTCATAGACCTATTTTGGGTGCCACCAAGCGTGTGGTGGATTGCTATTAAAGGCTTCTTTAGCTTCGGATCACTTCCTACACCAGGACCAGATGGACAGGTCAATTGGCTGTTGCTGGGAGCTTTTGCTGCTTACGCAGGAAGCGGCGGCTTAGGCAACGTCACAATCTCGAATTATGTTCGAGACAAAGGGTGGGGTATGAGCAGCCTCGTCGGTGCGATTCCATCTATGATCGGTGGACAAAACGTGACCCTCTCGCACTTGGGCAAGGTCTTTCGCATTACGCCGGAAAATCTTACACGTTTCAAGGAGTGGTGGAAATACGTCCGTTTCGAGCAGTACGGTATCTGGCTCATCGGATGTTTTATCGGCATTGCGCTGCCAGCAATGTTAACCTTGGCGTTCGTGCCTGCTGGACAGGAGATGGACCAGTGGTCGGCTGCAGGATTCCAAGCGGAAGGACTCGCGGAAAAAGGCGGCAGCGTGTTGTGGTATCTCACACTGCTCTGTGGTTTCTGGGTGCTGTTCTCTACACAACTCGGTAGTGTGGACGGCGTTCCCCGAACTTATACCGACCTTATATGGACAGGGTTGAAACGCGCGCGAAACCTCGGTGAACACAACGCAAAATGGATATACTATCCGATTCTCGGTGTCTATATATTGTGGGGTGTTATCGCGATGTATCTCGCCAAGCCGTTCTTTATGATTCTGGTATCCGCAACGATTGGCGGGTATCTATTGGTGATTACCTCGCTACATACGCTCTACGTCAACCGGAAATTCTTACCGAAGGAGATACAACCGCCTATCTGGAAACAGGTTGGGTTGGTGTTGTGTGCGGGGTTCTATTCAATCTTCGGGAGTATTACAGTCTATCAAAAGGTGCTTGTGCCTTATATTTTCCCGTCTATCAAAAAGCTTGTGCTTTATATTTTCCCGATTTTTGGATAGATAAGGCATCAGGGTTACAAACTCCCCCTACAATGAAATGAGGCATCGGGGTTACAAACCCCTCCTACAAGGAATGATAAGCCGCAATAATTGCCTCTACAAGGCTCTCTATTGTGGCTTTTTTTGCAACCACATCAACCTGTATACCTTGTTCTATCGCCGTTTTCTGCGTCTCGGGACCGATGACCGCGACTTGCACATCCGTCAGTAAGGTCTCAGGTATGTGTGCGGGGAACATCTCCAAGAAATTGGTGACTGTGGAGGAGCTGGTGAATGTAGCGAGATCAATGCTGCCGTTCAAGAGATCCGTTTCAATTTCATCTTGATTTTCGCTTGCCACTTTGACGGTATCGTAGAGGGGTACATCATCAACGTGCGCGCCTCTTTCGCGCAAACCGTTAGGGAGATCTGCTGTAGCGATTTTGGCGCGTGGTAGAAGAATTTTCTTTCCGCTGATGTCCTCTATTTCAGCGGCGATAGCACTTCCACGGGAGTGCGTCGGAACAAGGTCAGGCTGAATACCGATGTCGTTGAGTGCCTCAACTGTTTTCGGACCAACTGCACAGATTTTGGTTCCACCGAACACCCGTACATCCTTCCCGTTTTCTCGCAAACGTTCATAGAAAATTTCAACAGCATTGACACTCGTAAAGATAACCCAATCGTATTTGTCGGGAGCAGGTATATCCTTGCTATCAATAGTGATAGGTTGTATCCTTATCGTAGGGAATTGGATGACCTCTGCACCGTTTGCCTCCAAGAGGTCTGCGAATTCACTTGCTTGTGCGCGGGCGCGTGTGACAAGGATACGTTTTCCGAAGAGCGGTTTGGTATCAAACCATCGGAGTTGCTCGCGCAATCGGTTCACCTCTCCGACAACGATAACTGCCGGACTCTTGAGTTGAACCCTCTCCACTTTCTGCACAATATCGGTAAGGGTGCCTTGGACGACTTGCTGTTGCGGTGTCGTGCCAACACGTACTAAACTAACGGGTGTTGCCGGATTCCTACCGTGCGTTATCAGCCGCTCCACAATCTGGGGCAGGTGCGCAACTCCCATGTAGACAACCAGCGTATCTACCGCAGTCGCAAGCTGCTCCCAATTGATATTTGAATCTGGATGCAGTGCAGTGGAATGTCCTGTAACAAAAGCGACAGATGAGGCATAGTCACGATGCGTGACTGGGATACCGGCATAAGCAGATGCGGCAATCGCAGAAGTGATACCGGGAACGATCTCAAACGGGATTCCTGCTTCGGTGAGCACCACCGCCTCTTCGCCGCCACGCCCAAAGATATAGGGATCTCCACCCTTGAGGCGAACGACAACCTTGCCTGCCTTGGCATGCGCGACAAGTAACTGGTTGAGTTCGGTCTGGCGTGTTGCTCGAACCGTTGGATCAGGTGCTTGGATTTTTTCGGTGTGCGGGGGACAGTGTTCCAATAACGCGTCGTTCAGCAACAAATCATAGATGACGACATCGGCGCGCTGAAGGCACTCCACACCTTTAAGTGTGATAAGTTTTCTATCACCGGGCCCGGCACCTACGATGTAAACGATACCTGTGGGTGGTTTGTTCAGAGACGGGTTCATTTCAATTCCCCTTGTGTCGTCAACAATCCAGTTGCCCCACCCTCCCGGAGTTTTTCGGCAACAACTTCGCCTAAGTGCTGCGCAGCGTTTGGCTCTCCCTTTGCACTCTTCACAATACGTAGGGCACCTTCTGGATGACAGACCACACCGATAAGGGAAAGCTCACCATCAACATGTTTGGCATACGCCCCAATCGGTACTTGGCATCCACCGCCGAGGCTTTTCAACACGGTCCTTTCAGCGGTAACTTCTGCCACTGTTTCCTGATCGTTCAAGGGTTCAAGTAGGGTTTCAAGAGCGGTATCGCCCTCGCGTGCTTCAATCGCGAGCGCACCTTGCCCAGCGGCTGGGATCATCCGTTCTACATCAAAAAATTGTGTGATAACTTCTGGCTTGCGGAGACGGTTAATGCCGGCTGCGGCAAGGATAATTCCATCAAGATCGGTTTCGTAAAGTTTGAGCAACCGTGTATCTATATTGCCTCGGACATCAACGACTTGTAAATCAGGACGCATATAGAGGAGCTGCGCTTTTCGACGCGGACTTGTGGTGCCAATTGTCGCGCCATTCAGCAAGTCCTCTAAGGGCAGCTCTGAGGCGGTGATGAGTACATCGCGCGGATCTTCCCGTGTCGGAATCGCGGCGATGCAAAGCCCTTCGGGGAGTTCTGTTGCGAGATCCTTCAAACTATGCACAGCGAGATCAATATCTCCTGCTAAGAGCGCGTTTTCAATCTCTTTAGTAAAGGCACCTTTGCCGAGTCCAACTAATGAGCGGTTTTGAATTGTGTCCCCGGTAGTTTTGATGATCTTGAGGTGGACTTCGAGATTTGGAAAAAAATGTTCCAACTGATCTTTGACGAATTGTGTCTGCCAAAGCGCAAGTTGACTACCACGAGTGCCGATTACGAGCGAGTTGTGCATCAAAATTCCTTTTTTAAAATATCGGGGTTCCGCTCCGTTTTTTCGCCCCTTCCGAGTAACGGGTGGGGACCCCTGTCAAAAACGGGGTTCGCGTGAAGTTATGTTGCTCTTGACGGAATTTACCTTACATGTCTGAATTATCATCGTTAACACCCAAGGCAAACAATTCCTGTAAGGCTTGGATATACTGCCCGTGGTCGGCATCTCCGTCATTGACAGCACAGCGTAGATTTTGCATGGGGTGGTGGAGCAGTTTTTTGACAATCGCCTGTGTCATGGAAGCAATAGCTGCTTCCTGCTGATCCGAAAGTGTTGTTTTATCGAAACACGCTTGCAATTCAGAGTCAGCGATCTCCCGAAACTGCTGATGGAGTGCCTTAATAGTGGGATTGACCTGAAAGATTTGCAATTGGTCGTAGAACTGCTTCGTCTCTTCGGCGACAATCTGTTCGGCGTGGGTTGCTTCTTGCTGTCGATCCTTGAGGTTGGAGGCAACAACAGCTTCGAGGTCGTCAATATTGTAAAGGAAGGCGTGGTCAATCTTACTCACATTGGGGTCTATATCGCGTGGTACAGCGATGTCAATGAGAAACATATACCGGTGTCTGCGTTTCCGCATGATGTTAACGAGCGGCTGTCGTTTGATGAGATAATCGGGGGCATCGGTAGAACTAATGACGATGTCGGCATCAACGAGGAAACCGAGGTCGCTATCATAAGCGATGGGTGTACCGTTAAACTTCTCTGCGACTTTGACAGCACGTTGGTATGTGCGATTTGCGACAATCACGTCAGAGACCCCATTGGCAACGAGATGCTTTGCGGTCAGTTCGCTCATTTCACCTGCACCGAGAATTGCAACAGTTTTGCCTTCAAGTGTATTGAAGATTTTTTTTGCGAGTTCAACGGCGGCGTAACTAATAGAAACGGCACCAGTAGCGATAGTCGTCTCGGAGCGGACACGTTTACCAACGCTGAAAGCCTTGGTGAAAAGACGATTGAGAATTGGCCCCGCGCCGCCTGCTTCCTGCGATGTATCGTAAGCCTCTTTGACTTGTCCCAATATTTGGGATTCACCGACTACCATAGAATCAAGGCTCGCCGTCACTCTGAAGAGGTGTTGGATTGTCTCCAAGTTATGATGGAGATACGTCCATTTTTTGAGTGATTCCACACCGACCTGGTGGTAACGGGAAAGGAACTCAACCAGCATTTTGGCGGCAGCATCGGCAGTTCGCACCGTATTGGCGACTGCATAGACTTCTACGCGGTTGCAAGTGGAAAGGATCACTGCTTCATGAATCTGGTAAGATTCACGAAGGTGCTGGAGCGATTCAGTAAGTTGTGCTTCGGAAAACGCCAATCTTTCCCTGAATTCAATAGGGGCGACATGATGGCTCGTTCCGATGGAGACGATCTGGTTCATTCCTTCAACCAAAAGATCTAAAAGGTGAAATGTTGTTTATACGTTTCGTAAATTATATCACATATCAGCGATTGTGTCAAATTTGGAAGTTGCGAAGTCGCGATTCCAAGCGGTTCCTACCCCAGAAAATTAGCGATACGTATGCATGCTGTCTAAAAAGAGATCCACGCCAGCGTAAGTGCAAAGGACAGCCACAAAACCGATGATAGCGGCATACGCTGCCTTGCGTCCGTGCCAGCCCCAAAACTGACGGAGACCGATCTGGACAACATAGATAAACCACGTCATTAGGGTGGAGATTACTTTCGCATCGAGCCACCTCCATGGGACATCTTGGATATACTGGGTCCAGAGACTTCCGACAATGACCCCCATTGTGAGCAGAATCACGCCGAGGATTGTACAGCGATATCCGAGATCATCGGAGAGCCCTAAGGAGGGAAGAAGATTGTCAAGAAGCGTGTCCATCTTTTTGCGGATTTTCCGTTCCGTTATCAAGTACATAAACCCAAACCCAAACGCAGCAATGAACGCGGCGTATGCGAGAAAAATGAGACTTGTGTGTGCCAGCAGCCAATAGTTTTGCAATGGTTCCGGGAGCGCAGCGGTATGTGTCGCAAAACTATAAGAGATCAAGATGGCAATAAACGCAACAGGCATCACAAAACTACCGAGTGTGCGGAGATGCGTCAGACGCACGATGACGAGATAGGTCAGTGTGATTGCCCATGCAAAGAAAGCAGTGGAATCGGTCCAGTGCGTCATCGGAAAATGCCCTTGTGTTAGCCACCATAGCGCAATAAAGAGACTCAGAAACGCAAAACCGATATTGGTTCCCCAAAAAGCGATTCGCTCAATCTTTGGACGGATGACAGCCGCTTCGCTCTGGTTACTGATAGCCAACGAGAGCGTCTGAAAAATGCTTGCTACTAAGTATATTAGAAGGGTGACGAGAAATAGAAAATTTATCATAATTTAAAATGCCGAGATGTTAAAGTGATTATCCAACGCTACCTGCGATATGTGCCTCTAATAGGTCTGAGGTAAAGGTATCGGCGCGTTCCAACTTGCCGTGCCGAACCCAGTTGAAGAGGCATTCAGCGGAACACTCAGGCTTTGCAAGTCTAAGACAACAGGTTTGAGACTGTAGACTGTCCATTTCAACGGTGTCGATGAGCGTTTCAAAGAAGTCGGCGCGTTTTTTAGGAGTTGGAAAAGCCTTGAGAATCTCAGAACGACGTGTTCCAAGGAATTCGATAAATGCGCCGTAGCCGTTGTTTTCAAACTGGTTGGCGAGTTTCTTATGGAGCCGTTTCGCTTTGTCAAGGTCTTTGCCGTTTCGAGCCGAGACACTAATTATTAGATTGTCATCCATCACGAGATCAGGGGTGAAGTGGGTGCCAGCACTCGGTTCATCAAGATATTCCCGAATGAATGCACCTTCACTCCCACAAGATGCCTCTCCCGCAGATGGCTTGTCTGCAATCACAAGAAACGCATCTTCAAGGTGATGTGGTTTCAGTTCGTCGGGTGTTGGACGGACAACAGATGCGCTACATCGGTTTAGCAGGGAGATGCGGTGTTCAACTTCCCGCGTTTTCTGATCACACAGGACAACACACGTGCGATTTTCCAATAGCAGATAGACAGGATAGGGTAACCCTTGATTCTCAATCGGCACTGGTGCTCCATTTTCATATCCGAGTGTGTATAGGGAAGAGGCGTGCAGGACCTCTTCAAAATATTCACGGATACGGCGACTTGTCGCGGGGCTTTTACCACTGGTGGAGATACTGAGCATAATTTCGCCATCCGTTACAACAGAGGCGGCGGCGAAGGTGCATTGTGGGATAACGTCAACCACATTGACTAAGCGGATTTTGTTTTTTTCGTGCGCTTCTGTGAAAACAGCACTGTTAATATCCGTGAAATCGGTGGCAGCGCAGACGAGAAAGTAGCCGTGCGTGTCACCTACCTTCAGTTGCCGTTTGTGCCAGCGAATTGTGCCGATCTGTGCGAGAAAGGTTAGCAATTCCGTTGCATCGGGACTGATTACGGTGACATCGCCACCGCTGATGAGCATAGCGACGACTTTCCGCTCAGCAACGGTCCCACCGCCGATAACGAGACATTTCCGATCTTGAAGGTTTATGTACGCTGGATAAAACATTTTATTGGTTATCAGTTATCAGTAGTTCTCGGTTCTCGGTTATCAGGTATTAGTAGTTGTCGGCTATCAGTTAAAGATGGTCTCGATTAACCAGAGTGCCTCTTAACTCTCACTGTGAGGCAAACTGACAACCGACGACTGACAACTATTCTTCATGATTCGCGTGAAACGACGTAGTCTGCAAGTTGCTCGAGTGCGACGCGGGCAGGTGTCTCCGGTAAGGCTGCCAACGCTGCTTTAGCACGGTCAGCATAGTCTTGGGCAACCTTCAAACAGTGAGTCTCGACACCATACCGCTGGAATAGGGCTTCAACAAAGGCTATCGCCTCTGCTTCGTCCGTGTTAGGATTCAGGACTTTTTCCAGCATCTGCTTTTCATCATCATTACAAACAGTCCGTGCATGAATGATTGGAAAAGTGAGTTTTCCTTCACGGAGGTCACCGAATGTGTTTTTTCCTAATTTATCAGCATCCTCTGTGAAATCAAGCACGTCATCGACAATTTGGAAGGCGGTTCCAATTTGCTGTCCGTAGGTTGTGAGTGCTTCAACCTGTTGTGTGTCTGTTGTGCCGAGGTGTGCGCCGAGGGTGCAGGACGCAGTGATCAATTTACCGGTTTTGACACTGATAATTTTGAGGTACTCGGCTTCGGAGATGTCAAAATCACCACTTTTGTATGCATGTATGACTTCACCTTCGCACATTGCCTGTGTGGTATCGGCAAGGATTGCCATCGCGGGATCATCGGCACGGCGGGAAACGAGCATAGAGAGGACACGTGCATGGAGATAATCTCCGACAAGGACAGCAACTTTATTGCCCCATTTCGTCTGTAACGTCTCACGCCCACGCCGGATAGCGGCTTCATCAAGTACATCGTCATGAACAAGCGATGCGACATGGATGAGTTCAACGACAGCGGCAAGCGTGTGTGCGTCAGCACCTTCGTATCCACAGACCTTGGCAGAAAGCACAACGAGAATAGGACGAAGCCGTTTGCCACCGCCTTCTACAACATGTTGGACTGCCATGTCAACGAAACTATATTCGCTGGCGGTCTGTTCAGTGAGTTTCGCCTCAACGGCACTAAGGTCACCGGCAATTAATCTAACAATTTGATCAAAGTTGGACATAATGTAGGGGCAACCCTTGTGGCTGCCCTTCCCTTATTTTCCCCTTAGAGGTTCGCCAATACTTGTGTTGCGGCTTGAACGGTTTTGTGGATATCGTCTTCGGAATGAACTAATGAGACGAACCCCGCCTCGAACTGGGAGGGTGCGACATAGATCCCGCGTTCCATGAGTCCCCAGAAGTAGTGCTCAAAACGTTCGGTATCCGCTGTGCGTGCGCCGTCGGCATCCGTAACGGTCTCCGGTGTGAAGTAGAGCATCAGCATTGAAGCGACTCGGCTATGCCAAGCATCAACGCCGTGCTTTTGGGTTGCCTCGGCGAGCCCCTCTCCGAGGGCAGCTGCACGACTTTCGAGTTGTTCATAAACGCCCGGTTCAGCGAGCCTTTTAAGCGTTGTTATACCGGCGGTAACGGCTAAAGGATTACCGGACAACGTTCCCGCCTGATAGACATCGCCTTCTGGCGCGACACACTGCATGATGTCCCGTTTTCCGCCGTACGCCCCAACGGGCAAACCGCCACCGATAATTTTCCCTAAACAGGTCATGTCGGGTGTGACGTTATAGTAGGATTGGGCACCACCGTACGCCACCCGAAAACCGGTGATAACTTCATCGAAAATGAGTACGATACCGTGTTCTTCGGTGATTTCACGGAGTTGACTGAGGTATCCCTCATGAGGTGGGATGATACCCATATTGCCCATAATCGGTTCGAGAATGAGACAGGCAATTTCGTTTAGGTTGGCTTCTATTGCTTCACGGACAGCATCGGGATTGTTAAAAGGGACGGTGAGTGTATTCCGTGCGAAATCCTCCGGCACACCGCCGCTATCAGACAGTCCAAATGTTGCAACCCCGGAACCGGCTTTTGCCAACAGGTAGTCCACATGACCGTGGTAGCATCCGTCAATTTTAATGATTTTATCGCGCCCTGTATACCCACGTGCGACGCGAATCGCACTCATTGTGGCTTCCGTACCGGAGTTAACGAGGCGTACCTGTTCAATTGAAGGCACTGCATCGACAATGATCTCGGCGAGTTCCGTCTCTAAGGTCGTCGGTGCGCCAAAACTCGTGCCATTCAAGGCTGCCGCGCTGATAGCCTCTATAATGCTCGGATGCGCGTGCCCTAAAATCAAGGGACCCCAAGAAGCGACATAGTCAATATATTCGTTTCCATCGATGTCGTAGGTTTTTGAGCCTGCGCCACGGGCGATGAAACGCGGGTGGCTGCCGACTTTACCGAAGTTTCGGACAGGACTGTTAACACCACCGGGAATGAATTGTTGTGATTTTTGCCATGCGGCTAGGGATTTACTGTCCTCCAAAGCATTTCCTCCAATTTTCTATAGCTATCGGCAGTCGGTAAAGCGGTTTCCTGATGAACCAGTGCCCTCTTGCTGACTGCTGATGGCTGACAACCAACTTATAACCATTCCACGACGGACTTCGCAAAATAGGTCAAAATCATATCAGCACCTGCGCGTTTGATACTGGTTAATACCTCCAGTGCGACGCGCTTTTCGTCAATCCAGCCGTTTTTTGCGGCTGCTTTAATCATAGCGTATTCACCACTGACGTTGTAAGCGGCAATGGGCACTTGAAATTCTGCCTTGACCCGATGAATCACGTCAAGATAAGCAAGTGCGGGTTTTACCATGAGAATATCAGCACCTTCTTCGATATCAAGCGAGACTTCCCGTAGTGCCTCTTCCGCATTTGCTGGATCCATCTGATAGGCGCGCCGATCTCCGAACTGCGGGGTAGATCCCGCCGCTTCGCGAAAGGGACCGTAAAAGGCAGATGCGTATTTGGCAGCATAAGCCATAATCGGTATGTTTTCGTATCCATTTTCATCTAAAGCGGTGCGAATTGCACCGACACGTCCGTCCATCATGTCCGATGGCGCGATGACATCCGCGCCGGCACGCGCGTGCGAGACGCTCTCCTTAACGAGGAGTTCAAGCGTGGGATCGTTTTGTACTTCGCCAGCTTCGATGATACCACAGTGTCCGTGATCGGTGTATTCACAAAGGCAAACGTCAGTCATCACAAGCAGGTCAGGCACAGCATCTTTAATCGCGCGGACAGCCTGCTGAATGATACCATCATCGGCATAAGCCTCCGAGCCGAGGGGGTCTTTCGCCGCCGGGATTCCGAACAAAATCGTTCCGGGGATCCCGAGTGCAGCGAGTTCTTTCGCAGCAGTGACGAGGGTGTCAACCGAATACTGGTAGCATCCGGGCATTGCGGAAATTTCAGTTACGGTATCACGCCCGTGAACGACGAACATCGGGTAGATAAGGTCGTTGACGGAGAGTGTTGTTTCGCGCACCAGTCGTCGCAGGTTTTCATTTGCGCGAAGTCGTCTTGGACGATAGATAGGGAAGGTGCTCATTCGCTGCCCGAACCTGAAGATTTAATTTCGTACCGTACCAATTCAAGGGTTTTGTCTTGGGGAGGTTCTAATCCAAGCGTCTCGTACGCCTCGTCCTGCTCATGCTCCTGTGTAAACTTGACGATACCGACGTTAGGAACCAGCCAGAGCGTTGTGAGGGATACGCCTGTTTGTTCTTGGAGACCGGGCTGCTGTGGAACCTCCATAGATATGGATGTCTCAGATGACGCGTCTGTCCGGTATTCAATTACCAAACAGTCTTCAAAAGTGCCGGCATCCGTTTCGAC
>JAKZUG010000296.1:0-2800 GCA_047516705.1 Candidatus Poribacteria bacterium
GAGTGTTGTGCTCAATCGTGAGCAGACAAAGCAAGAGGTATTGGACATCTTATACCAATTCTGATTGACGGTTTCTCTTAAAGGCATCTACTGTTTTTTGTTATGCTCGGTGCCCCTTCCCAGTAACGGGTGGGGACCCCGGTTAGGAATGCAGATCGCATTTGGGCGCGTACGCCGCAAAACCGCACCATAGGTGTCAATTTAGGGATTTTGCCAGCGTTTTAGCAATTAGAAATATAAACATGCCGCCCTTACAGGGAAACCTGACTTTTTGCTCGAAAACGCTGCTATAAACATACCGTCCCTACGGGACTAAAGAGGCGTTTTCCGGTAGGTAAGTTTAAGTCTCGGCGCGGTTGGAAACCGCACCTACCGAGATCTGGGTGAATGGTGCGGTTAATGCGATATAACCTTTGAGAAATGGTATAAATTAAAATAGCACGTTTCTTTCGCAGAAATACCAAACAGACTTCAGGAGTTTTAAATGGCATCTGAGAAAAATTTAGGGAAAGCCACCCAAGCCATCCATGCCGGTGAGACACAGACACCTTCCACCGAAAAAAGTGGGATTCCCCTTCTACCGCCTATCTATCAGAACAGTACTTTCCGGTTCACAACAGCCGCTGAATGTGCGGAAGCGTTCCGAGACGAAGAGAGTGGCTATGTGTATACGCGCTGGGGTAACCCGACGCAGGAGGTATTAGAAAAGAAACTTGCCGTACTTGAGGCAGGCGAAGCCGCACTCGCGACAGCATCGGGGATGGGAGCGGTGAGCACTGCGCTGCTTACCGCCTTAACTAATGGTGGACATATCGTCGCTATGGAAAATATCTATTCTGCGACATACCAGATCCTCAGTGAAGAACTCCCCCGATTTGGCATTGAGACGACATTCGTTGATGCCACGGATCCCTCGCAAATTGAACGCGCCATCAGACTTGATACGAAGGTGCTCTATCTTGAAAGTCCAACGAACCCGCTCCTAAAACTGATAGATTTGCGGACATCCGCCGAGATTGCGAAAGCACACGGCGCGACCTCGATTATTGACAATACGTTTGCGACACCGTGCGGGCAGCAACCGATTGCTCTCGGTATTGATGTCGTCGTCCACAGCATGACGAAATATTTGAGTGGTACGGGGGCGGTGATTGCGGGTGCGATTGTCGGGCAAAAGGAATTTATTACGCACGCTAAAACAGGGGCACTGCGCAACTTCGGGGCAGTTATCAGTCCGTTTAACGCATGGCTAACGCTACACGGGATCACAACGCTGCCGCTGCGATTTGCGCGGCACTGCGAAAATGCGATGCGAGTTGCGGCGTTTCTGGAGGCACACCCGACGGTGGCGTGGGTTCGTTATCCGGGTTTATCGAGTCATCCGCAACATGAACTCGCTAAACAGCAAATGGACGCGTTCGGCGGCATGATAACTCTGGAACTGAAAGGCGGACGCGCCGCGGGTGAACACCTCGTTGATCACCTCCAACGCTGCGCGCTTGCAGTCAGTCTCGGAGATGTGCGGACCCTCATCTGCCATCCTGCGTCAACAACGCATTCACATGTCCCAGCAGAAATCCGTCAGGAGATCGGAATTACAGACGGCTTGGTCAGAATCTCCGTCGGTCTGGAGGACGTTGAAGATATTATCGCCGACCTCGAACAAGCGTTAGAGTCCTGTGCTTCTTAGGGTTTGTATATAATTTTCATTGACATTATTCGAGCGGTGTGTTGCCTCTCTATGCGGTTCGGGAAATACTGTGAGTAGTTTCTGATACGCTGCTATTGCGAGATCCGTATCACCATTGTCCTCATAGATTTTTCCGACTGAATATTGTGACATCCGTCGGGTGTCGTAATCGTAGGTGGCATTATCCGCCACTTTCTGAAACGCGTCAACAGCAGTCGCTATATCCTTATTTACAACTGCGATTTGTGCGATGTAAACCTGTGCGTTGGCTGCATTTTCGTTGCGTGGGTAGAGTTCGATTCCTTTTTCAAGTTGTGCGATGGCTTCGTCGTACTTCTCAAGCCTTTCATAAGCCCATCCCATATAGAAGTATGCATCCTGCCCGGCTTTGGTGTCTGGATAGAGGTCGATGACTTTTTGGTAGCCGTCAAGTGCCTCCTGATACTTGCCTTCTGCCAGATAGGACTGCGGGATACCGAAACTTGCGAGTGGCGCGAGATCTGGATCACCGGAATCAACGACGTTTGTGAATTCCACGCGTGCGTTTTCGTAATCCCGCATCTTAAGATAGATTTCGCCAGTAACGTATAAAATCTGATAGAGGATTGGGCTATCGCTGAACGGTTCTCGCAGTGTGTCAAACGTTGAGAGAGCAAGGTTCAATTCACCTTTTCCATAGTAGCACATCGCCGTATTAAACTGCGCTTGGTCCGACAACTCACTACCGGGGTATATCGCTATCAATTGCGTGAAAAGCGCGAGGGCCCGATTGTAATAAGCGTCAAGAGATTCAAGTGTGCCGGTCTTTTTTAACTCCTCCGCAATCTTATAAGAGGCGAAAGCGATGGCGTACATAGAATCGTCCGCCCACTCACTGTCGGGATAATTGTTGATGAGTCGTCGGAAGAGCGCGAATGCCTCTTCATCGGTGCGTGGAATGCGTGAGGCGAGCTGATAGATCGCATCATCCGCCCATAGGCTATCAGGATAGTTTTCAAAAACTTCACGATATCCGGCTCGGACTTTGCGCAAGCGGCTTTTATCGGGACTATCAAGATCGACTGGTGGTCCGTCAAGTTGCTTTACCACTGTCCACGCTTTGTCTGCGTT
>JAKZUG010000297.1:0-3693 GCA_047516705.1 Candidatus Poribacteria bacterium
CGTGTATACGCATCTGCTATTGCACTGGGGCAGCTACTACAGCAGCAAAATGCGGCGCACACTCCACCCCGGTTATCGTCCATTAGGATTCGTGGCTTTGCCGAACGTTCACTGGCGACACTGGGAACCAGGGTTCTATCACCATCTTTCAAACACGGCACGAAAACAGTTCGAGACATGGGACGCACTCTTTTTTGAGGAGTTCGACCGAGTAGCAGCTATCTTCCACACCATCATCAACGGAGACGCAAACCGATTCTGTACTGAACTGGAGGCGTTACATCCGTCACCACACGACCGGATGGTGAGCATTGTGATGCTTTCAAAGTTAGCTGGCAAATTGTATAACTTGAAGCGGACAACCGCCACCGCAGCCTCCTTGTGGGGCAATGGTCGAGACATTACCTACCTTGGAAATCACTTTACGCCTGAACAGGCAGTTGAACTCTGGCAGCGATTCCAACCACTCGACGAAAAACTGAAACTCCCAAAGGAGGCATATCAGCCAGGATTCCAACGGACATCTGACTATAACCCGAACGATATGCCCACGGATTTCAGCGTCGAAGATTTTATTAAGAGTTGGGAAACTCCATAAAACGTGGAGGTACATCATGCTCACACAACAACAAATCAAGCATTTTCATACTTTGGGATTCCTCGTTTTTCGGCAATTATTCAATCAAGACGAGCTGAATACAATACGCGAGGAGTTTGAAGCGGCAATGGAGGCAGCATACCGTCATGCCCCATTTGATGGAACGCACCGACATTGGTTGCCCATGATGGGACCCGAAACACCCTTTTTCACAAATATACCGGAAGACTCACGGTTCTGCGAGGTGGTAGAACAACTGTACGGCGAAGACGCATTCTTCGTGGTTTCGGATGCCAACCGTTATGTTGGCAATACGGGTTGGCACCCCGACCATAGTGCCGATCCGACCCAAGATTGTTATGGGGTGAAATTTGCGTATTATCTGGAACCCGTTGATGCCGAAAGCGGCGCGTTGCGACTAATCCCTGGCTCTCACAAGAATCCGCTGCACGACGATTTGCGGGAGAACTTGAATGCGCTGGGACTGGAGATTTGCGACGTTCCGGGTTATGTTTGCAAATCGGAACCGGGTGATGTGGTCGCTTTTGATATGCGTTGCTGGCATGCGAGTTGGGGCGGTAGTGAAGACCGTCGGATGTGTACCGTGGTTTACTATAACAATCCAAAGACACCTGAAGAAGATGCCGCCACACGTAATCGCGCACGCAGCAATGCAAAGAGTCCGGAACATTTTAACCGACAAGGCACGCCACTCTACGATCCGCATTGGGTCGCAAATCCCGACGGAAGTGAAAGGCGACAACGTTGGATTGATCGGTTGCGCGAGTTGGGGTTCCTGGATACCGTTTAAACCTACTAAGTTAGGACAGACACAAAATCCCTTCGTTTGCTTGCGGGATTGGAAGACTGGAAAATTGGAAACGTAGAGAGGTTCCGCCCCCCTGCATCCTTCATTCCTCAATATCCGCATTGTACGCAAGCCCTAATAAACAACAGATAGGGCTATTTAGTTTTGGGATTTTTAGCCATTTTGCTCGGAAGATCGCGAGCACAGCTCGCTCCTACAGGGATATGTTGCGATTCGGAGATCATTCCCACAGAATACATCGCGACCGGGAGGTCGCTCCTACAGAACACATCGCTGAATCTCTCTGGATGCGGGAAATCCTTTTTGACTGTCTCCACCAAATGTGGTATCATTTTAAAATAGAAAAACGTCCAGTTGTGGTATCTCCGCGTCCGTTGGGTTAATCGACAGCAGGACGTGGTGGATTACCCCAGTGTCCGTTTCTATCTTTTCCACTCACGAGGACACCTTCTCGATCCCAACGGAATGACGCTTGGACATCGGAAGTGCAATAGCGCAATGTGAGACCGCACCGTCGCTTCGGTGAAGGATTGGCGTTTGACCCGTGTAAAAGCAGATCGGTGTGGACGGAGATTTCGCCTGCTTTGAGTTCAACATCCACTGGTTCGCCATACTGCTCTGCATCTTCAACGACTTGACCCAACACGCTATTTTCGTCGGGTGCGCTGTGCCGCGCCGTCAAATGTCCTGAGTGATGCGAGCCCGCGATAAAACGCATCGCACCGTTTTCGATGGTGGCATCGTCGATCGCGAGCCAAACGGTAACGGTTTTGGAGGGTGTGAGGGGCCAGTAACCGGCATCTTGGTGCCAACCGACGGTTTTCGAGTCGTGCGGCATTTTGCAGAAGTAGTGCGCGCCCCAACCGATAACGTTCTCGCCGATTATATCTTTTACACAGGCTACGATTTTTGGATGCGTGAGAAGGTCATAAACCTTGCCGTATTTCATGTGCGCGGAGATAATCGAGTAACTACTTCCACCTGCAGCGATGACGTTTGCTAACAAGGCATCGAAGTACTGGCGGTGTTCACCGATCTCTGTTTCATTGAAGATTGGGATACCTTTGATATAGCCGACGCGGTTGAAACCATCTAACTGTTGCGGGGTTAGCACCATCGGATGCTCGGTGACGCTTGGGTAGAATTGGAGTTCACGTCCGATTTCGGCGAGTTGTGCCGGTGTCGGCATGATTTTACCAGTTTTGTAAGTGACGCTTTGGGTTGCCATTGTAATTCACCTTATCAAAATTCTGATTTCATTTTAGCACAAATACAACCAAAATGGTATAATATATTATTGCTGTACAGAGGCATTCAGTTATCGGTTGTGAGTTTCAGCAGTCGGTTTCTATCAATAGTCAGCGGTCAGTGAGCGTCGCTCCTACAAGAAACAAGAAAGAACCTGCAATCGGCAAATCGAAATTATTGGAGAACTGAATGGCTCTGCATATTTGTAGAACTCATAGAAACAAATTACATCTTGAAATTGAGGCTAATTAATGGCGCATGCATATACCCCCGGTCTTAAGGTGACCAAGCGGATGACGATTCAAAAAGAACGCCGGCTCCCGCTTGAAGGCGAGGTCCTCGTGGAAACCGGTGCGACAGTCAAGGCAGAGGATGTCGTCGCAAAGGCGGATCTGCCGGGCAACGTTCAACTGGTGAACGTTGCTAACTTGCTCAGTGTCCCTCCAGAGGAAGTTGCGGAACACATGCTCAAACCTGTTGGCGAAACTGTCTCAGAAGACGAGATTATTGCCACGACAAAAGGACTCTTCGGACTCTTCAAATCGCAGGCACGCTCACCGATTGACGGCACGATTGAAGCGGTATCGGATGTTACCGGACAGGTTATCCTTCGAGAGCCGCCTATCCCCGTGGAAGTCAAAGCCTATACCGATGGCACGGTAACAGAGACCTTCCCGAATGAAGGTGTCACGGTGGAGACGTTCGGCACGTACATCCAAGGTATCTTTGGGATCGGTGGCGAGACGGTGGGAAACTTAACCGTTGTTGCGGAATCGCCGAATGATGCGTTGATTGCTGAACAGATACTCCCTGAGCATCGGGATAATATTCTGGTTGGGGGTTCGCTGGTTACAACAGAAGTAATTGAGAAAGCGATCCAGCACGGTGTGAGAGGTATCATCGCTGGCGGTATTGATGACGCGGATCTGCGTGAGCTTCTCGGTTATGAACTTGGTGTAGCGATTACTGGTTCTGAAGAGATAGGGATCACACTCGTCATTACGGAGGGGTTCGGGGG
>JAKZUG010000298.1:0-5916 GCA_047516705.1 Candidatus Poribacteria bacterium
TATAATTACTATTAGTTTTTTGTTAAATTCATTTTATGCTTGAGGCGGGGATCGCTATTTTCAGACCACTTGGTTTGATAAAAGTAGTACTCTCTCATTCAGGGAAAAATTAGAGGAAAATTTGACATGGCAAAATTAACGAAGAACGATGTCGTCAGCAGTATCGTTGATCAAACTGGTCTCAGCAAGAAAGATGTGAACGCCGCTGTTGACGCTTTTGCTGCGACTACTTGCGAAGCTTTGAGCAACGGCGACTCCGTCGGTCTGATTGGGTTCGGAACATTTGAAGCCAAAAAACGACCAGCCCGTACAGGCCGCAACCCACAGACTGGCGCACCGCTGAACATTCCAGCGAAAACGGTCCCTGGTTTCAAAGCTGGCAAGAAACTTCGCGACGCCGCCGGCTAAGACTAGCGGTTCTTTCGTTCAGTTTCTTGGAAAAGCCGCGAGGCTGTGCCTCGTTTCTACACAGAGGGATGGCTGCGGCTTTTCCATGTTACACCGATCAGTAAAAGTCTCTGCTGATCTCTACCATAGAGACTACCTTTGCAACGTATTCCAACACAATGCTATTACTTGCAATTGCTGGAACCAATTTTTGCTTGTATCATTTGTAGGTACCCTTTCCAACTTTTTGTCCGCATCGCTTCCAGGCACGTTTTGTAAGCGCGTTCGTTAAAAACTGATGTCAGGAGACTCGTCATGTTAATCCGAACGAGAGCCCCAGTCCGCATCGATTTTGCCGGCGGATGGAGCGACGTTGCCCTCTTCACTGAGCATTCAAAGGGGCTCGTCGTTAATGGGGCCATTAATCGATATGCTTATGCAACCCTCCGATGTGAACGGCAAACAGCACAAGACGATTCTGTTGAACTGCAACGGATCTTGGATAAAAGCATTCGTATCTATTCCGCGGATTTTGACACCTTTATCGAAGCAGACGATGTACGTCAGCTTGAATATGACGGAAACATTGACCTGGTGAAGGCGGCTGTGCGACGAATGTCCATACAGATTGGCGGGTTTGACCTCATCACGCAGTCTACTGCACCGCCAGGTAGCGGATTAGGCACTTCCGCATCAATGGGGGTAGCACTCGTTGGCGTACTTGGCGCGTTTAAGGAAGCCACCTATCTCCCCTATGAATATGCTGAACTCGCGAGTACTATTGAACGTCACGAACTCGGAATACTCGGCGGAAAACAGGACCATTACGCGAGTGCACTCGGCGGTATCCATTTTATGGAGTTCCAAGACGAAGAGGTAAAGACCTCGCCATTAAGATTCCCACCCCATATCCGCTACGAACTTGAAAAAAATCTTGTGCTCTGCTATACCGGACAATCACGACTTTCTGGTAATATCCATCAGAAAGTGACTGATGCATATAAGAGCGAGGAACCGAGTGTTCGCAATGCACTGGAAGCCCTCAAAACCATCGCCGAGGCAACAAAAATAGCACTCATGCGAGGCCGCTTAACAGAATTCGGCGAGCTTCTCACCGAAAATTGGAATAACCAGAAAAAGTTGCATCCATCTGTCACAAACGAGCAGATCGAGCACCTCTTTAAAATCGCGATGGCGAATGGCGCAACCGGCGGAAAAGCATGCGGTGCTGGCGGCGGCGGATGCCTCCTGTTTTACTGCGAACCGACACGCGAACACCGCGTCCGCCAAAAACTTGAAGATGCCGGGGCGCGGATCATTGATGTCAACTTCGATTTCGACGGACTTCAAATGTGGAAAGTCTCAAACGATTAAACCCAAAAATATGGAAAATAATACACAAACGACGCCAACCGCAACGGATATGGAAGCCGCCGAAAGGCTACAAACGGCAAGGGATAACATTTTAACAGAACTCAAAAAGCGAATCATCGGGCAGGACGAGGTCACCGAGCAACTCCTCATCGCTCTCTTTTCACAGGGACACTGCTTACTGGTGGGGGTGCCAGGGTTAGCGAAGACGCTGCTAATTAGCACGTTCGCACAGATTCTTGAACTCCCTTTCAATCGCATCCAATTTACGCCAGACCTGATGCCATCCGATATTATAGGCACCGATATTATTGAAGAAGGCGAAGCAGGGAAACGCGCTTTCCGCTTTATCAAAGGACCCGTATTTGCGAACATCGTTCTCGCCGATGAGATTAACCGAACGCCCCCTAAAACACAAGCCGCGCTCTTACAAGCCATGCAGGAATACGAAGTCACTGCAGGCGGTAGAACATACACACTGGAACGTCCTTTCTTCGTTTTAGCAACACAGAACCCGATCGAACAGGAAGGCACATACCCGTTACCTGAAGCACAACTCGACCGGTTTATGTTCCATATCACAATTGATTATCCCGATAAAGATGCCGAAAAAGAGATCGTGATGACGACGACCGCAGCTTACGAACCGGAGATAAAAGCCGTCATCACAGGAGAAGAAGTGTTACAAATACAGCAGGTCGTTCGGAAAGTCCCTATCGCGGAAGCAATTGTAGACTATGCAGTGGAATTGAACCGACAGACGCGCCCGACCACAGATGCCCTTGATTTTATTCAGGAGTGGGTGCAATGGGGAGCCGGACCGAGAGCATCGCAATATCTTGTCCTCGGGGCAAAGGCACGTGCGATTCTCCAAGGACGCTATCATGTCTCATACGAGGATATCAAGGCAGTCGCGATACCAGTACTCCGACACCGAATTTTGACTAACTTCAACGCTGAAGCTGACGGTATTACAAGTCTGGATATTATTAATAGACTGTTGGAAAAGGTTGAACCACTCGCGGTGCAATAAGCGGAGGTTTTAGACAGAGTTATGCGTGCAATTGATACTTTTAGAGTGGATAAGGGAACGCTTTCTGTGCTATCCTCTTTTGAAGAAGCGGATGAAACTGACAAAGCATATTGGCATTCTAAAACTTTCTTCGATCCGTTTGGAAGCACTCGAATTGATGCGGCAAATCAATTATGGTTACAACCCAAATACCGAGCGACTTCAAAGAGTTCTTGAAATTGCTGAACTCACGCGAGGAGACTGAAATAGGGCAAAATGAAAATTGCAATTATAGGAACAGGATACGTCGGTTTGACCACAGCGGTGGTCCTTTCTTATCTCAATCATGATGTCGCCGCGGTGGACAAAGATGAAAGCAAATTAACCCTTTTGCACGAGGGGAAAAGTCCAATCCATGAACCCGGCATCCAAAACCTTCTTGAAGATGTACAGCATACGATCCGTTTCACACCGAGTGTGGCTGAAGTTGTACCTGAAGCAGAACTGATTCTGATTGCCGTTGGAACACCGCCGAAGCAGAACGGTGAAGCGGATACACGGCACGTTGAACAAGCCGCGAGAGAAGTTGCACAAGTCTGCTTACCGAATAAGCACTACACACTTGTCGTCAAATCCACGGTTCCGATCGGCACCAACCAGCGTGTCGCTGAAGTTGTGGAAAAGGTGTTTTCCGAACGCGGGATCCGAGGAAATATCTCTGTCGCTTCAAATCCAGAATTCTTACAAGAGGGATTGGCGTTACATGGGGCGTTCTACCCGGACCGGATTGTCGTCGGTGCAAACAGCGATGAAGCAATTGATACCTTGCGTCGCCTCTATCAACCAATCCTTGAACAGACCTTTGATCCGCCAAGCGAGTTCCCACGTCCATCCGCTTACCACCTCCCACCGATGATGACAACGGATCCGAACAGTGCTGAGATGATTAAATACGCAGCGAACACCTTCCTCGCGCTTAAAATCAGTTTTATTAATGAAATCGCTGGACTCTGTGAGGAGGTTGATGCAGATGTGACGGAAGTCGCACGGGGTATCGGTCTTGATGCGCGCATCGGAAATCGATTTCTGCGAGCCGGTCTCGGCTGGGGTGGCAGCTGCTATCCGAAAGATACCGCCGCATTATTAGGTGTGGCAGCACAATCTGGATACGAGATGCCGATTACGGAAGCCGCACGCACCGTCAACTTCCAACAACGCGAGCGTATCGTTGAAAAGTTGCGAGGCGTGCTGGGCACGCTTGAAGACAAAACCATCGGTATCCTTGGGCTTGCTTTTAAGCCGAACACTGATGACATTCGAGAAGCACCGGCGCTCGACATTATCCGCGAGCTACTTGCTGAAGGTACCATTGTCCGGGCACACGATCCGATTGCCATTGCAAACGCACGTCGTGCTTTAAGTGAAAAGAACAAAATGGATAACAGACTACACTTCATCGAAGATGTTTACGAACTTTCCTATGGTACGAACGCGCTGGTACTTGTCACCGAATGGGATCTCTACCATAAACTTGAACTCCGTAGACTCGCCAAGCAGATGAAGACACCTATTCTCATTGATGGCCGCAATGTTTATTCGCCAGAAGAAGCACGCGCTGCAGGTTTCCACTATATCGGGGTCGGCAGAGCGTAGACACCACTAACGACATGGACGCTTTTAAACAACCTGAACCGTTTGATACAAATTGGCAACGATACTGTCTACAAAAGCCATTTCCGCCGTATCGCCACATACCCGGTGTCACACCACATCCGATCCGCGACCCGCTCGGGCACAGTTATGGAATGGAAGAGGAGCATGACGCTGAGCCGCTGTCACCAGAACACTGGAGGCAAAACGAGGACTACCTCTACGGTGTGGATCTCTACAATTTCGCCTATTGGTGGGAGGCACATGAAGCGTGGGAAGGGCTATGGCACCAAGCAGAAGACACGTATCGCCTCTTCCTTCAAGGATTAATTCAAGTATCGGCATCCTTGATTAAGTACCACATGCGGATGCTGCGTCCTTTGCGTACGCTTTCCACCGCGGGGCGCGATAAATTACGGCAAGTTGTCGCTGAATGTAACGATACAGCGGGAAATTACATGGGACTCAATCTGCCAGAATTTTTGGACACCGCCGATGCATTTTTTACCCCTTTCTTTGCCGAAACTGTTCCAGAAACTATCTATCGTCAGGAGTCAGTTAAACCACTAATACTGCTGAAAGATTAACGCATATTTTGAGGAAAGCAACATGCCAACATTCTTGCCTTTTCTCATCTTCAGTTTTATCTGTGTTTTCATCATCGTGTTGCTGCTTGTCCTGTTTAAGATAGGGGCACACTTCGGCAGAAGTGATGCGGACGAATTCCGGTCTGTTCGGTGTCCGCAATGTCAAACCCGACGGAAACCGGAAAAAACAGGCAGAATCAGAAATCTTGTCGAACTCGAATTACGTTGTTCAAGCTGCGGGTACATCTCATGGGATATACCGCCGAAAACGAACCTATCCACACGTCCCACTGATCGCGATAACATGCAGTAACGATAAGGTTAGAAATCAGCGAAAGCCCCGTCATCTGAGTGCCAGAACATCCCGCGCAGCCGAAATGTCTCATCTCGAACCGCTTCAATAGCCGTGTCATCCATATCCACACCGAGTCCAGGTGCCGTCGGTAGTTCGATAAACCCGTCCTTGAATATCAGAGGGGTCGAAAATAGGCCTTCTCCGCGCCGGTGTCCACCCTCGCATATCAGCAAATTCGGCACCGTTGCCATAACATGTATCGATGCAGCGACCCCGATGGGACCGGCAGCGTTGTGCGGAGCGACTGCGATATTGTGAATTTCTGCCATCGCTGAAATCTTTTTCAGTTCCAGTATCCCACCACAGTGTCGGATATCCGGTTGCAAAATCGCGCACATCTCACGCTCAATTATCTCTCGGAAACCCCATCGGGTCAAATGTCGCTCGCCAGTTGCGATCGGTACCGTTGTGGACCGGGACAACATCAATAGTGGTTCGTTATTTTCTGGATGGCACGGTTCTTCGGCAAACAAAAGCCGAAAAGGTTCCAGTTCTTTCACCAGAATCATCGCCATTGTCGGGCTTAACCGTCGATGCAAATCAACGGCAATATC
>JAKZUG010000299.1:0-14925 GCA_047516705.1 Candidatus Poribacteria bacterium
GTGATGGACCTGAATATACAGTTTCTATAGACATAGCACCCCTCTGGGGTGTGATGGACCTGAATATACAGTTTCTATAGACATATCACCCCTCATGAAGTTTAACAAATAAATTGGGTAATTGTGGTTACGCGACGTGTGATGAATCGCACTACTACGAACCGATCTGCTTGTTGTCCGAAAACGGTTTATCACACGTCCCGGAATTACCCGTTTAAATTCTTAATCTTCATCTGGGGTGAAGAAAGTGCTTAGAAACCCTTGTTCAAATGTCTATAACTGGTTAGGTAGCAACTTGGGTTATAAATAACCGTAAGGAGACCCTTTTCAATGAAAATGGACTTAGGACGGAACTTGCAGGTCTTTCATATTGGAAGTTTTGTGATTTTATTACTTATTGGTCTTGCTGGAATTACACAATTCGCGGATGCGGCGGATACCTACGAAATTGACACTGCACATTCAATAATAATTTTCCGCGCAAAACATAATGGTGTTAGTTACAACTACGGTAGGTTTAATGCGTTCACTGGCGAGATCACGATGGATGAAACCGATGTGTCTAAGAGCACCGTGGAATTTGAAGTGAAGACAGCGAGCGTTGATACAGCCAATGAAAAACGCGACCAGCATCTCAGAAGCTCCGATTTCTTCAGTGCGAAGCAGTTTCCCGTGATTACCTTCAAAAGTACGAAAGTCAGCGCGAAGGAAGGCAAAGAAGACGTGCTGGAGGTCACAGGCGATCTGGAGTTACACGGTGTTAAGAAATCGATCACAGTGGATGTCGAAATTACGGGGCGAGCTAAAAGGAGAGAGGGTGAATCGCTCATCGGGTTTGAGAGTATTTTTACGATTAAGCGGAGCGAATTCGGTATGACTTACGGGATGGGACCCGTTAGTGACGATATCCGTCTTACCGTCAGTATTGAAGCGATGAGAAAATAGGTATATCCGCTCCGATCGACTGCTGGTAGGTTTCACGAGAAACTAAAAAATAAGAAAGCCTTCTGTTGACGAGGTTAGGAAACCTCGCCAGCGGGGATATTAGCGGTGTTAATATTTAAACAACTTGTCCTCGGTTTACTCTTACCAGCTGCTGTTAGTGGCGGAATTCTCATACTCGCAAAATCACTTGCCTCGAAAAAAGAGAGTGAGCATACCGAGAAAGGGAAAGACTGGTTTTCGGGATGGCTTGTTGCAGTCGCACTGAGTGCTGGTTATATCGTTGGATATATCGGTTTAGAAGGTTTACCGCCCTTTCCCCCACGAGAAGGCGTTCATTGGCTCTGCTATCTTGCTATCATTGGACTTATTTTGGGCTCTCTTTGGCATTTTCCGCTTTGGGGACGTTTGATCGTACAGGTAGCCCTGTCGATTGTGATACCGCGACTTCTTCTGAATTCGACCTTTAAGTATACGTGGGGACCGGTTGAGGGAGTCATCTGGTGGGTGTGCCTCGCCGTTGCCATTTTCATCTTTTGGAATATCGTACAACAGAGTTTCACTATGTTGCCGTCTGGTGGTTCCAGTCCGTTCGTCTATTTTGGGCTTTCTGGTGGTACAGCACTGATCCTTGCGGTTTCTGGAAGTTTACGATTGGCACAACACAGCGGCGTTTTAGTGGCAATTTTCGCTGCGAGTTGGATTCTAACACTTGTTTTACAACGCTCCGACAACAGACGGCACGCATTTCCGCTCAGCGCATCACCGGTTGTGACGCTTGTCCTTGCCGGCATCTGGATGAACGGTTATTTCTACGAAGAGGTCCCTGCAGCGAGTGCTCTGCTGTTAGCGATCTCGCTGTTCTTAGCACCGGTTGGACAGATAGCGGCGATTCAGAGACTCGGTGCGCGGCGTTCTACTATTGTCCAGATAGCAGCTATCGCGCTGCCAGTCGTTATCGCAATAGGTATTGCCGTTGCACGCTCTGGTCTTTTTGGTGAAAGCAATGGCTAAACGTGAACAAATGGCTGGAGTAGTTTGTCTAAATATTAGGGGTTATATTAGCACTTACCATTTATCAAATTTGCCCCATTTCGTGCAATTGCGTATTGGGTATGCCCAGTTTTGTGCGGTTTTTCCTTATATTTTGCCAAGAATGCACTAACAGAATGGCACGGAATTTGCTGTACACTCATATAGATAGGTTTTAGAATAAGGGTTATCCGTTAACGGATTGATGATATGACGATTAAGAATTTAAACAGGTAATTCCGATTTTCCCCGGGCTTGGTAGGTGCGGTTTCCCAACCGCACCGGGTCTCTCTATAAAATTACCCAATTTATTTTTTAATCTTCATTACATCAATATCGTCCACACATTGATAACTGAACACCTGAGGTTTAAGGGAAACCGGATATTGTGCGACTACAAAGGGAGTATCTGTTAGATTACGTCTGACAGTCCGCAAACTCTCACTGTGAGGCAAGTTTGCGGTACGAAAACCCCACGAATAATGAACCATCCTCACTTAAATAGCGGTATCTCGCGGAGAAGGGACTCGTTTTGCAACCACAAATAGATCCAAACCATCTTCTCGGCTTTCAAAAGAGAACAACGACCGGAGGGAAAAATGAGTTTGATACGTAATATGAATTTTGGCGTAGTTTGCGGGGTGAAACTCTCTGTTAGAAGCCTTGTCATAGTGTTTCTACTTGGCATCGTGTTCCTTATTAACGGCTGTGTCAAGATGGAAGCAACGCGCAAAGCGGATTGGGAGACACATTTCACGGATCTCCACTTTTTCAACCACAAACAGGGGTGGATTGTCGGGGAGGGAGGTCTGATAATTTATACGGCAGATGGCGGAAAGACATGGAAGCAACAGGAAGTCGATACAACAAGCCCAGGATTTCGTATGCCTGATGCCTCGTTAGATTTCAAATCGATTTATTTTACAAACGCGAACTATGGCTGGGCAGTCGGCGATGAGGGGTTAGTCGCAGCAACTGACGATGGCGGTAGGCACTGGACGTTGCAAAAGAGCGGCACCTCCGCAATGCTCCTCGATGTCTTTTTTGCAAACTCAAAAAAAGGTTGGATTGTTGGCGAAGACTCGGATGTACTCTATACCAAAAACGGTGGAAAAGACTGGCAACGCTACGAGTATGTTAGCGAATTCATGCTTAACGGGGTCTGGTTCGTTGATAATTCGAAGGGATGGGTTGTCGGCACGCATGATAAGATTTTTCATACCAAGACTGGTGGCGAAGCGTGGCGCGAGCAGAGCAACCGATTTGAAGGTGAACGCGACCGGATGATCAATGATAATAAGCAGATTTTTTTCGTCAGCGAGAACGAAGGTTGGATCGCAGGTAGTGACGGTTCTATCTTTCATACAATGAATGGTGGTGCTAACTGGGAACGCCAAGACAGCCGTATTCCGCTGATTAATGGGCACGTCCGAGACACCATCAACAGCATCCACTTTACAGACGAAAGCTATGGGGTCGCCGTGGCGGATGTCGGCTTTATTACGCGTACCGAAGACGGTGGGGATAATTGGCAATTGATGGAGAGCGGCACCGAAAATAATTTGACGGGCATCCAGTTTACGACCCCTACAGAGGCGTGGGCAGTTGGGTGGTCTGGTACGATTCTGCACACGACAGATGCGGGTGCGACATGGGAGATGACGAGCGGTACGACAGCGAATGATTTACAGAATGTCCAGTTTACAGATGCCAACCGTGCGATCGCAGTTGGTAGGCGCGGTACGATGGCGATGAGCAACGATGGTGGACAGACATGGAACGAAATTGAGACAGATATCTGGGACGGCATCTGGAACATCTATTTTGCGACCAACAAACACGGCTGGGCAGTTGGCGAGCGCGGGCTTATTGTCCATACCAACGATAGCGGTGCGAATTGGGAACGTCAGCGCGGTCCTTCCGCGTTCACGCTCCGTTCTGTCCACTTTGTTAGCCCTGAAGTCGGTTGGATCGTCGGGGATCTCGGAAGTATTATACACACAATTGATGGCGGCAAAACCTGGCTTCCACAAACCGCCACGGGCGATTTTCTCTCCTTGATGCTAAAAGGCGTATTTTTTCTTGACGAAAAGAAAGGTTGGGCTATCGGATGGCCCGGTGTTTGCCTCGCGACGGAAGACGGCGGTTTGACGTGGACCCAACAGACTACCGGCACCTTCAATGAACTCTACGCTGTCTATTTCGCAGATGAGAACACCGGCTGGATTATTGGGCAGTTTGGCGAGATTTTATATACGAAAAACGGTGGTAAAAGGTGGAATTTCCAACGTAGCGGCACCCAAGAGAATCTGAATAAACTCTATTTTGCGGATACACAACACGGTTTAATCGTTGGTGACAACGGCGTGATGCTTACCACCATCAACGGCGGGAAAAAATGGGAAAAGCAGGATAGCGGTACGGACAACGACCTTTACGGGTTGGCACTCTCGCCTGATGGTGTTGTCGCTGTCGGTAAAGGCGGGATTGCGATGCGGTATTCGGTTGAAAAGGTACAATTGCCAGCCAAGTTGCCGCCTGTCGCTGAAGAACCCGAAATCGTCATTGCCGAAGAAGAGGGCCCTGTTGAACCCGTTGCTTATCATTGGGACATTATCCGTCAGGCGGCTTGGCGAACTGACTTTGCCGATACGCACTTTGTAGATACCCAAAATGGCTGGACAGTCGGTTCCGGGGGTGTCATCGCACATACCACGGACGGCGGGAAAACGTGGTTACCGCAGCATAGTGGTGTCAGTGAAAATTTGCGTGAAGTGGAATTTATTGACGCGAAGCATGGAAGAGTCCTCGGTTCCGGCACTTTACTCCAAACAGAAAACGGTGGTGAAACGTGGCAGCCGATGCTTCAAGCAGCCAAGCAAAACCTTCCTCGCGTGAGCACGATGCACTTCCTGAACGCCGAAGAGGGGTGGCTTGGTGCATCGATTGGGCAGACCTTGCATACAACTGATGGCGGTAAGACATGGGAAATCCAAAAAACCGGAACAACAACTGGAAACATCACCGATCTCCACTTTATCAATAGTCAAGAAGGATGGGCAGTGGCCCCGCAACGTCGAGATGGCGGGTTCATTCTCCACACAGTTGACGGCGGTGATTACTGGAAAATACAGGCGAAGACTAACCAGTCCGGTGTTGCTGTGCACTTTGCCGACGAAACCCACGGTTGGGTAGTCCTCGGTAACGGGAGTTCCTTATTGACTGAAGATGGCGGTGAAACGTGGAAATTGAGAACGACATCACAAAGCACGCGTGGCTTGCGACGTGTCACTTTCCGTTCGCATACCAACGCGTGGGGACTCGGTGGTGGCGGTGCATATATCACCGAAGACCAAGGGGTGAGTTGGAAGACTGTCCCCGTTGCTACAAGAAGCGATATGCTCGCCATGCGACAACCTGATCCAGAAATGCCCGAAGACCCCTCGCCAGAAGCAGAAGAAGATGAAGCGGAAGCAGAGGTTATAGAGGCCCCCACGTTAACATACGACGAAACACCAGAGGAAGCGATCCAAAGGCGGCTTCGGGAACAATCACAGCGTGCAGGTCGTTTTGCACCTGAAGGTGAACTCCCACCTAACGCGGAGCGGGCGACCCCCGCACCAGCATCAGAACAGGAACAACCGCCGCCACCACCGGAACCTGAAAGACGGTTCAGACGCGGCGGTGGTCGCCGAGTTGCGAGTGTGTATTTCCTTGATACCCAACACGCATGGGCGGTTGGCAGTGCTGGCAGCATTTACTACTCCGCAGATGGCGGAAAAACGTGGGAACGTCAACTCGGTGAACAGGAACGTAACGACTTCCGAGAGGTGCTTTTCTACGATGACCAGAATGGTTGGATAGCAGGTGACGGTGGCGTGCTGTTGGAAACCCAAGACGGTGGAGAGACGTGGAAGAAACTCCGAAGTCAAACGCGTCAACGTCTCATCGGTGTCCACTTCACAAGCTTGGAACCGAAATGGGGATGGGCAATGCAACGCGACGGTACTGTGCTGTATACCACGGATGGCAACATTTGGACGGCAGGAGACACACCCGAACGTCCGCCGTTCATGGAAGACGATCCTCCGGGTAATTTCTCACTGAATGACGTTGCTTTTGGTAAGTTTTCTGAAGGCTGGGCAGTGGGACAATTTGGGGACATCATCCACAATAAAGATGGCGGTCCCACGTGGACACCTCAGCGGACCACTGCAAACGACAGACTCACGAGTGTGGATATGAAATTCGCGCCACTCGGTTGGGCGGTTGGGCAAGCCGGTGTGACCCAGCGGACTATTAACGGCGGTCAATATTGGCGGATGCACGAAACGAAGTCAAACTACGATCTCAACGCCGTTTCGTTTATTAACAAGCGGAAAGGATGGGCAGCAGGTGAGGCTGGCATCGTCCTAAGGACAATTGATGGTGGCTTTACATGGGAACCTAAATTGACTGGCGTTCCTAAAGATCTTCACGGCATTGTTGCCCTCTCCGAACAGGATATCTATGCGGTTGGCAACGAAGGGGCGATTGTCCGATCAACCGATGGCGGTGAGACGTGGGAACAGGAACATACCGATATCGACAATAATCTCTATGTCATCACCCGTTCCAAGGACGGTAAAGCATTGTGGGTTGTTGGAGAGTGGGGTGTTGTTCTCCGTCGGAAGTTAGAGACGCAGGAAAAGATGTCAATGCGATAGGTCATGCTGTTTAGATGTATACGGGTGGGTCGTTGTGCCCGCCTATACTTCTTAGCGGTGCTCCTGAATCATAAAACTTGCCCCAGTCAATCAGACATGCTACACTCTATGCATAATGGACAATTTTAACTTCATTGATCTCTTCGCTGGCATGGGTGGGATTCGTATTCCATTTGAGAAGTTAGGCGGGACATGCGTGTTTAGTTCCGAGTGGGATGAACACGCCCAGCAGACCTACGCGCATAACTTTGGAGAGACACCGGCTGACGACATCACCAAGATTAACGAAGCCGATATTCCAGACCACGATGTTTTATTAGCGGGTTTTCCGTGCCAACCCTTTAGTATTATCGGGGATAAGCAGGGATTTGAAGACACACGTGGCACCCTGTTTTTCGACATCACTCGAATTTTGAAACGGAAGCAGCCGAGCGCGTTCCTCCTTGAAAATGTCAAGCAGCTGCATACCCACGACAACGGGCAAACCTTCGCGGTTATACAAGCACAATTGTCACGATTGGGCTATACCACCTATCACAAGATATTGAACGCTCTGGATTTTGGATTGCCGCAGAAACGGGAACGGATCTTTATTATTGGGTTTCGTGAACCAATAGCATTTGAGTTCCCGAAGCCTATTGGCGTATACAAACCGCTCTCGGAGATTTTGGAGCCTGACGAAGACGTTGAACCCAATCTATTTGCATCGGAGCGCATCCAGAAATCACGACGTGAAAAGTGCAAGTGCACACCGTTTTTCCCGTCCATTTGGCATGAAAACAAGGGAGGCAACATTTCGGTGTTACCCTTTTCGTGTGCGTTGAGAGCGGGTGCCTCTTATAACTATCTTTTGGTGAACGGCGTTCGGCGACCTTCCGGTAGAGAACTACTGCGTCTACAAGGATTTCCCGAAGATTTCAAGATTGAGGGAAATATGATGCAAGTTAGAAAACAGACTGGAAACAGTGTTGCTGTTCCTGTTGTCCACGCTATCGCCTCGCGAATGTGCAGGGCATTATGGTCTTTATCTGTTAACTAATCAAACTTTGGACAATTTTTTATTAAACTTTTTTTATACACATGCCGCCCCGCTGGGGCTTACTCTTGGGGCAGATGATATTTCTATACACATGTCGCCCCGCTGGGGCTGCTCTTTACCGTCTCCAAAACGCCTTTTCCGCGAGTAGTGTTCTATCCAGTTTCAAATTGATGATATCTGCTTGGTATCGGGCGAGGGAACCTCAACCCTACGGTTAACGTACCCTAAAATTCAAAGTGGATGAAGCAGTAGTCTTCAGAAAACAAAAACGCAGCATATTAAACAGATTGTCGAATTAGAGCAGGCACCACATCTTGATAAACCTACAGGAATATCATCCAAATTGCCCAAACTTTAGTTAACCTTAAGGAATCACACCGAAATAATGAAATCGAAATCCAGTAAAGCGTTACTTACTTCAGTTCTATTGCATCTTGGTGTTGGAGTGCTCGGATTCTTCTATTGGTTTAGTACGGTTCCGATGCGAGAAGTGTCCAGTATTAATGCCCTATTTGTCAGGGAAGAGAAACCGAAAGTGAGACGTGTAACGCCTCCGAAACGTGCACAACTTGTTCAGAAAAAGACACGCGATGTTAGCCAGCAACGCCTCAAAATCCTCACGAGCAATCAGCCTGTCAGCAGTCGTGGGGTAGTTTCTGCAGCGGAACCCGCACCCTTCCAGCAGTTCGATACCAACGACTTGAGCGAACCTATTGGACCCACCGCAACATCTGTCGAATTTGACGATGTGCCCCGTGTGCAAAAGGTTATCGAACGTCCTTTTGTAAAACAAGAAAAAGTCGAAACTCGCTACAAAAGCAGATTAGTGAAATTCATTGAAGTGCAAGAGGGACCCCAGCGGATTGTCTACTGTGTGGATCTGTCTACCAGTATGCAAAACCTACCTCCACACAAACTCAAGAAGATTATAGACCTCATGCGGGACTCGCTGACTTTCCTTGAGCCACACGATAGTTTCAATATTGTTGCATTTAGTACGGAGTTGGTCATTTATCAGGAAAACTTTGTTCCTGTAACCGATCAGACAGTTGCAGCGTCGTCAAACTATCTGGCTGACATCCAACCCCAAACCCACACCAAAGGGACCGACCACGATATGCTAACGGCATTGACGGAAATTGCTAAGACTGGTCCCACCCTTGTCGTCCTCTTCAGCGATGGCATTCCTACCAGTATTGAGGGGCCGGATCTCACGCTTGTGGGTCAATACGCCACAGGCAACGGACGCATTTTTGCCATGGGGATCGGGATGTCCGCCAATTTTCCAGGGGCAGTTATGTTGAAACGCCTTGCGACTGTCAGTGAAGGAGATCTTTGGCTCGTTGACAGATAGATACTTAGGGTCGGGGTTACAAACCCCTCCTACAAAAATGGTGTAGATAAGAGGTAGACGGCATGCCCAAATCCAACCTCACGCGTGCTGAGGAAATTACTAAAGGGTTGTATCCACATCAAATAGAAGGTATCGCCTTTCTGCTCGGTCGCCGTCGTGCGCTTCTCGCCGACGATATGGGACTTGGCAAAACGCGTCAATCGGTGATAGCGATGGTTGAAGCGGAAGGAGAAGGGCCTTACCTTGTAATCTGTCCTGCCTCTATCAAACGCAACTGGGCACGTGAAATCGAAATCGTTTTCCCAGAAGCTGAACCTGCCATCGTTGGTCCCGCCCCGCTCCCACCTATAGATCACTGTGGTTGGATTATTGTCAACTATGAAATCCTCGGTAAAAACCTTGACAAACTCCTCGAGTTTGACTGGAAAGGTGTTGTTTTTGACGAAGCACATTACCTAAAAAATTATCAGAGTCAACGGAGTCAAAACGCATCAAAACTGGTTAAAGAGATTAAACGTGCCCCTGTAGTCCATGCCTTAACCGGTACCCCAATGACAAGCCGTCCGCGCGACCTTTTTCCGCTGTTGCAGATTCTGGATCATCCTCTCGGAAAGAGTTTCCTCAGTTTTGCGAAACGTTATTGTGAGGCGTATCAAGGAGATTTCGGATTGGTGGCAGATGGTGCAAGCAATCTAGAGGAATTAACTGTGCAACTACACGGCGTTATGCTGCGCCGCACAAAAGATGAGGTGTTAGACCTTCCACCTAAAATGCGAACATGGATGGACGTTGAACTGCACCCGTATGCAATCCAGCACTTTAATCGATTGGTACAAGAATTCATATCAAAATTTGACACCCCAGAAGCCATTGACGGAATACCAGAATCCCTGGGTCTATCATCAGAACGCCGCGAAGAATTAGATGATTCAATAAATACTACGGATTTAGGAAGTGGAATAGGTAGGATAACTCAGGTGCGCCGAGCCATTGCATTTGTCAAATGCCGTCACACCATTAAATTCGCGGAAAATGCGCTGGAACAAGGTGAAAAGGTAATTATCTTCACATCCTTCCTCAATACGATGCAGCGTTTCCAAAAGCATTTCAAGGACCGAGCAGTTTATGTTTCCGGTGAAGTTCCTGTACATGAGAGACAGGACAGGGTTGATCGCTTTCAAAACGATGACGATATCAAACTGTTCGTAGCCAACATGCACATAGCAGGCGTTGGTATAAATCTCACTGCGGCGCGACAGGTCGTCTTTAACGACTTAGATTGGGTGCCTGCTAACCACTGGCAGGCAGAAGATCGCGCTTATCGCATTGGACAGACAGGAACCGTTAATGTCACCTATATGATTGCGACTGGAACTGTTGATTCGTTCGTTAAGACAGTATTAGAAACAAAAGCAGCACTGATGGATTCCATCGTTGAAGGATCGATTTTGATACCGAGTGGAGAAGCTGCCCTCCAGCTGGATATCCTCAGCGAACTCAAGCGGATGATGAATGCTTTGTCTGTCCAAACCAGTGAACTTGAAGAATCCGAACTTCATGAGGTGCTTCAGAAAGCAGGAGGTGCCTACCTTGAAGAGAACGCCTCACATCTCCGCGAAGCGACGCGTGCGCAGCTGCGTCCATATTCCGAAGAAGCCATCCGTACTTTAGCCCAAGTTCTCGCTGGTCCTGAGCGGCAGGTCTACCACGCCGAGAGTTCATCGCAGAAAGGCAAGTTTTATACGCTGGAGGTTGTCGGTGTAGATATAACGTGCGATTGTCCAGGTTTCACGCACCGCGGCAGCTGCCGACATGTCCGTCCCCTGAAATCTGCCCTTGTCGCTGGGAAACCTCTGCCGAAAGGGTATAAGGAAGTTATAGCGGGTTAGGCGATTTGGGTCTCTCACTGGCGTCGATTATGCCTACGCTGGCGGCAGGGTATATATCCCCCACCGTACTCTCACAATTTCACCTGTATCTACAAGACGTTTGAGTTCATTTTTTACTGCTTTTGGATGTCCTTCAATAGCTGCGGCGAGTTCTGCGGTTCTCTTCTCACCATCAGCAAGCAGCGAGAGGATCTGCTCACGGAAAGGCACACGTAAAGGTGCCCCGCCCCTAAATTCCCTCAACACTCGGTTCGCCTGCCTTGAGGAACATCCCAAGATCCGTTCTACTTCTTCTCTGCGGGATTCGGCAGTTAACTTCTCACGTTCTGCTTCAAAACGCTCGCGCGTGGCAATCGTCTCAGGCAGTTTATGGAGTCCACCGGCAATCTCAAAATCTTCCCAGTCAAAAAGGAGCGTTTCGGGTCTGTCGGTGATGTCGGGTAGTGCCAAACTTGAGATGAGTACAACCGTCTTGTCTGCCCAGCGGTCTAATCCGGTGCGCTGGATAGTTCGTGTGAGTACGCGAACAACGCCCTGTTCATAAACATCTTGGATTCGCTCGTCTTTACAGCGACCGGTCTCTATTTCTTCCTCATAAGAGAGGGGTTTCTCATCATTGCCAAACAAGATCTGTGCGCGCCGCCAAACGAGGTTTGGCAGCCATTGTGGCGTTCCGATTATCCAAATGACTTGCGTCTTTCTAAAAGCGGTACTGAGTCCCCTTACACTATTGAAATTGGTCACGAAAGAGACGTTCTCTTTCTGTGCGATATCGTCCAACCGCGAGACAACCGACTTATAACTGATAATCGCGTGTTTAATGCTTGGATCCCTCTCAATTTCAGCGCGGATACCCGCAAAAAAGCGCCATCCTGTTTTAGAGATGCCGATAACATCCGCGTTGTTATTATATCCTAAAATTGTTTGTTGGGGATAAATGCCTGTGCGAATCTGAAAGACTCGATTTCCCGGGATCCAGGATGTCGGTTCAGATCGACGCACCTCAATTTCCTCATCTGGAAACGCTCTACGGATGTGTCGCTCGGAGAGGGTTACCGACATTAGCAGCAGACGTTTGACGCTCGGATGGAGCATAGGAGGCACCCAGAACCGTAGCACGTTACCACTCCATCGCATTGGTGCGTCAGCATCCCGCGAGTAATGCGCAAAGAAATACTTGAGCTGATGCCAATACGTCCAGTTTGGATTCGGACAGGCTGTCGGGAATTCCTGAATATTTTCTACGGTACTTGTATCCAAGATACCCAAACGGATGGCTTGCGCCATCGGCATCAGGATTTTCACGTCCTCATTGATGGCAAAGCCGGAGCGTCGAAAAAATGGCATCCCCTTTGTCTTGAGCCTATCTGCTGTATTATCATCCAAAGGGATATAAGCAGCAACACCGTTCTCAAACTCAACGGCAAAGCGTGCCAACAGTTCTCCAGTTTCAGGATCAACAGTACTGCGCTCCACTACCCTGCCTTGCACATTCACTTGACACATTTGCCTGACAAGTGCTTCTGCCTGCCATTCAAAAGATCGCATGACCGTGCGGATCCGTTTGACAGCATCGGCATGTGGTATGTCGGTGACTTCTACTGCATTCTGTAAGGCTTTGGCAAAGTTTCCTAAGACACTCCCTTGCCAGTGGACAATCCATTCCTCCAATAGTTTTCCTCGTAATTCGCATTCAAAGAATAACTTATGTGCTTTCATCCTGCCGATGATGCCAAGTCTCTCTGTCTCATCCACCTGCTCAAGAATTTCTTCGACCAATTCAGCGTATTGTGGATTGAAAAACAGTTCAGGAATAGCCAATATCTGTGCTTTGGTGCGTTGCAATGCTGCGGGTTGTGATAAATACCCACGTTGTTGACACTCATTATAGACTGGACACTGTGGGCAGATACTCTCACTCGGATTTCCCCCCTTTTTCTCAAGTGCCTCACACCGCTCAGGATCCTCACAGACGTTCCCACGTTGAAACGGAGTTGCCATCCGCACGTCAATAGGTATCTCTTTCACCTGTTCCCACTGGTGCATCCGAGTCTTCCAGCATGCGAATGATGATAGGTTTCGATTTTGATAGTGTTCCTCTGCTTTTTCTGCTAAGTTGATGGCTGGCACGTTTAAACAAGTTGCGCCGCCGTCAAGGAGATATGATGCTGCTTCATGATTTCCGCCACCTGTCCCGGTAACAAGTCCGAGAATACGAGTCGTTCCATCGAAAATACTCTGTGTTTGAACAGTATTATTTTCAGGTGTTTCATAACGCACTTGCGTGTATTCGGGTTTGTGTAGCACGGTAGGTGGGCGTTTTACTGCCAAGGGACTCAGTTTCCCGTCTCGCGCGGCGAGCATTTCATCGGACATCAACAGCCCAATACCAGGTGTCGGCGGTAGAATGCCGGTATCGTCCCATACCTCTGTAATTGGAGTGACTTTCATAGGGAGTTCGGTAGTAGGTGTAGATGCGCGGACCCACACGATGTTGTCGCGCTCCCAGAGCAAGACGTGTTCATCGCCAACAGGACTATCGGGTTGCCTCCAATGATGGAAATCGTTCTCTTGTCGAGTATAAGAAAAATTGCGCTTCAGAAACGCCTCTTTTGCGAGATCAAGGTTATTTGAACCGAGAGATAGTGGCGCGTTGGCGACAACCAGATCCTGTCCTGTTTTAGGATCACCAGGTTGGTGAAGTTCAGCACGGAGGGCATCAATCGGGGCAAAAAGCACCTCTTTAGCAACCACAGGCGGATCTAAAAGGTTTCCCATGAGTATCTCGTAGCGTGCATCCCACCGACTATATCCGTCTACCCCCAAAATTTCGAGATAGATGTCTCGTTGATGTGGATTTTCTGGGGTCGGGGTGTGCTTATAGATATACTGCTTCTCGCCCTCAGCATTTGGGTGGAGGTACTCAGGGACCCTGCAAGAAAAGCGCAACCCGCCGGACTTTGAGAGCGTCAACAGCGGGTTTGGTACTGCACTAACAAGCGCGTCAACACAAGCAAGAACGGCATCTGGTGCGGCACATAAGGCTTCATATTTAAAATTGAGGTCATACCATCGTGCGCCATCCTGTTCGGACGGGATTCCAGTATACACCTGAATTCCGCACGATACGTGCCATCGTCTTACTCCCCAGTCTTGTGTTCCTTGGCGTTTCAAGAACCGTTCACCGCCAAAATTCCGCGGACCGCGATCGTTATCAGGACCGCGTCCGTTCGGCATAAAGGAGATGTTCGCCTGCTCCAAGTCAGAGAGTAGCACAGGATATCTCTGCGCGCAATGGACTGTGATCTGATACGGATACCCTGTATTGTACAACGAAGGCATTACCACTGTCTTCCGCTGTCGAAGCGGCTTCTCGTGCCGTTCATGGCAACGTTCAATAATATTTTTTAAAGAATTCATAAAAAAATACGGATATGAAAACCTGGGTTTTTGCCAGATTCCGGACCTTCTGTTTAATATAACGCAAGTTGCCACCCTTTACAGACATAGTTTTCTATTCTCACTGCGAAGCAATAGCACCCCTCCGGGGTGGGGAAAGTGCCCGAAAACCTTATTGAAACACCCAAAATGTGTTAGTAGCAACTTGGGTTATATTAGGATATAGTTAATAGTAACCCAAGTTGCTACCTAAGCAAAACAACGCGGATTAAATCCCAAAAATTTACTAAGGCAACTATATCAGTTTTTAAATGAATATTATTGATGTCTTAATATGATAGTAATAGCATGGTCCACGAAGTAATTCAAGATAAAAGCAATACTGTTCAAAGGTAGCAACTTGGGTTAATATAACATAATATAACGGAATAAGTCGTTTTTGACTTGGAAATTTTCATTTTTTTCAGATGTCTCACCTCATATTTTCGGTGAGAAACTTCTCAAAGATGTTAGTTTCTCGGTAGTTGTATTTATAGCACGCCTCTGCGAGATATAGGGGCGTGT
>JAKZUG010000300.1:0-7834 GCA_047516705.1 Candidatus Poribacteria bacterium
CTTCTCACCTTCAACCGTGTACGACTGACGCTGGGAACGTTTCTTATACTTCGGGAACTGGTTTTGTCCCGACTTCCAGCGGTCGATAGCATCGCCAAGATGGATAATCCCATAGACCGCAGCGCGCTGGTCTTGCGCCTCACACCAATCAAACTTCTCATATTTCATAGCGTTGAAACGGTTATTCAACTCTATACGTGAATGCCATTCGTCCTGAGACAGACCGTCCTTGAAGTCCGAGAGCGCATAGTTATGTGCCAATCTCGCATAACCGCATTGCTGCGAAAACCATACGCTATGCTTATCCGTCGCTCGCAATGCTATTTTGTGTGCTTTTAGGGCCATTGGCGTCTTCCGTATCCGATGCGTTCACGGAAACCTCTCAGAGCCAGTTGGCGTGGAAACCACACTCGCATGCAGGAGAGAGGTTCTCGCTATAGGGTCATATAAATGTACCATGTTCCAATTGAAATGTCATGAAAAACATAGAATTATTTAGAACTTGAGCGTTCTAGCAACTGCTCCTAAATACTACCGCCGGTTTGGGTTGTAGGCGCGTTCTCTCAATTGTGCTGATTAACCTCCGCTCGATAGACCAGAAACTGCAGCATCCTCGTCGTCAAAATGTTCGAAGATACTGACCAACCGGCTTCGGACAATCAGGTTTTTGATGTTTTTTCCGACATGGATGACACCGATGCGACCTTTCTTCCGCGTTGCAGCGACATGCGCACCCATTAGAGTACCGAGACCCGAACTGTCCATCATAGTAACGCGCTCGAAGTTGATGAGGATACGCGGTTCATCGGAGGCATCTATTTGCGACGTGATAACGTCTCGTAATTCCGAGACTGAGGCTCCCATTATTTTGCCGTTCGGTTCCAAAATTGCAACGCCATCTTGTTGGCGAATCGTAGTTGCCATGAATTTTCTCCTTCTTGATTTTCTGGAAAACTGAAGCACCAATTTATTTTTCTAATTCTACAGCATTTTAAACTATTTGTCAACCTCCAATTTAGGATGGGTGTGTAAATATTATGTCAAAAGTTTAGAATTGAAGTGGTTATAAGAGATATTTGGTTGTATTTTTTTACTCATTTTTCGTCTGAATCGCGGA
The DNA here is from genome assembly GCA_047516705.1 of Candidatus Poribacteria bacterium. Classification (GTDB taxonomy): domain Bacteria; phylum Poribacteria; class WGA-4E; order WGA-4E; family WGA-3G; genus WGA-3G. The sequence continues at coordinate 1,118 of JAKZUG010000300.1, forward strand.
TTATCGCGGATTTCACAGATTTCGCGGATTTTGGGAAACCGATTGTGAAGGCAAAGCCTTATATGCGGGGTGTATTTGAGGCAAATCGGGGTTAGAAACCCCTCCCAGAAGATAAAGGGAACGCTTAATGCCAAAACTTTATACACCCTTAGGACTTACACAGCAGTTTCAAAAGTCCGCCTGATAAGGGGATTTAGGGGATTAAAAACGTCTGAATATCTGATCTTTACGTGCGAAATATCCCTTTTCTGCTAAATTTGTGTAAGTCCTGACCCTAATGAAATCTGCCAATCAAAAAGGGTAATGTTGTGAAGATGTCTTCGTTCGGGCACGAAACCCGAACGAACAGGTGGACGTTTAATTTTTCAGATTTCGCTTGTTTTTATCCTGTAAATCCGATATAATTTCTGTTAAGTTCTCTATTAGACTGAAAGGGATTCGATATTCAATGTACGATGTACCCCCCGTGCGAATTAAGGACCTCCCGGAAGATGAACGTCCACGCGAGAGACTCCGCAAATACGGCCCGGAAAACCTGAAAGATTCTGACCTTTTAGCCATCATCCTCAAAAGTGGCTTCAAAGGAACAACTGCTATTCAACTCGGTGAGCAGATTCTTGTGGCGTTTGAAGGGGATCTGAAGCGGATGGCTGATAACAAATCCAAGCAATATGAGAAGATCAAAGGAGTTGGCGAAGCGAAAGCGGCGCAAATCGTTGCAGCGTTTGAACTTGGAAAGCGATTGGCACGTTTCCACGCCGAGCGGGATAAGATTACCTCACCAAGCGATGTCGCCGACCTGATGATGTCTAAAATGCGTTACCTACAGAAGGAAATTGTTTGCGTCTTATGCCTTGATACCAAAGGCGGAGTATCGACCAAAGGAGTCGCGGGCGATCTTAGCAACGATTTGACTTGGGGAAAAAAGTTAGCAGAAGCAACGGTCTTTGAAGGGACGCTAAACGCCAGCGTCTTTCACCCACGCGAAATCTTTCGATTCGCAATTGAGGAATCTGCAAACTCAATCGTCCTCGTCCACAATCATCCGTCTGGTGACCCACAGCCGAGTCAGGAAGACATCCGGGCAACAAAACAATTGATTGAGGCTGGAAACCAAATCGGGATTAAAGTATTAGATCACATCGTCATCGGCGACGGGATCTTTGTCAGTCTAAAGGAAGATGGATTTATTTGAACGGTTCACTTGGCCTCACGTTGCCGAAGTGCCTCGTATAACAGAACACCGGCTGCAACTGAAACGTTAAGCGACTCAATTTTTCCTAACATCGGTAGATGCACGAGATAGTCACATTGCTGTTTGACGAGTCGTCGGATGCCTTCCCCTTCGCTTCCTAACACGAGACATAACGGGACGCTAAAATCTGCATCGGTGTATAGGAGCGACGCATCCCCGGTAGCACCTGCGACCCAGATGCCTGCTTTTTTAAGCGTGTCTACGGTGCGCGCAAGGTTCGTTACTTTGACAATAGGGATATAGGCAGATGCTCCTGCTGATGCTTTGTGGACAGCGGCTGTGATGCTGACAGCACGGTTCTTTGGAATGATTACAGCATCGGCATTCGCAGCGTCGGCAGTTCGGAGGATCGCCCCAAGATTCCTCGGATCCTGAACCCCGTCTAACATAATCAACAGCGCATCGCGCTTACTGTGTCGTACCTTCGCGAGTATTGATGACAGGTCACTATATTGCAGAGCCTTAACAAAAGCAATAACACCTTGGTGTGGCACAGACGGTTCAAGCCTATCTAATTCGCGCCGTGTGCAGTGTTTGAGGGGAATGCCTGCCCGTTCCGCCATCGTGATAATTTGGTGGATGCGCGAGTGCGTGCTTCCTTCGGCGATACAGATTTTTTCTACATCTTGAGACTCACACTGTAGGCGTTCTATGACTGGGTTTTTGCCAACGATGTATTCAGGCATAGTTAAGTGCGGAAGGGCGGATAGGATCTCCGCCCCTTGGCGTTAGTCACCGCGGACGAATTTAACATCGGGCCCACGCGGCGTGATTTTGATATCTGGGTCTGCCTCTTGGCATTGGACGCAGGTAATGTCACCAACGTTGGCATTTTCCATGCGCGGGGCGAGTTTTCCTAACTTAAACATGAACCCTAAAATGTCGTCTGCTGGGATTTTCCCATCACACGTGCTGCATGGGATAACTTCCCCTGACTTGACTTTCGCTAAAAGTTCTGAAGCTTTCATAGTTTCTGTTGTTGAACCTTTCGTTCAGATTGGTTGCTGGCAAGGTCTCAAACCTCGCCAATAAAGGGTTGGACTACAAATTTTTAGAGGAAGTAACGTTCTTTCTGCTTATCCGATTCGTATTCTCTGTAAGCCTCCTGCGCCGTGTCGACTTCGGAGACTTGCGCGATAGGCACATCCCACCAAGATTCGTAGCCTGGGACCTTTTCATAGTAATCTACATCAATCTTTACAACGGTTGTCCGCTCTGCTTCACGTGCCTCATGCAGGGCAGCTTTTAGACTCTGCAAGGTCGTCGCTTCAATTACCTTAGCACCGAGGCTCGCGGCATTCGCTGCAAGATCCACCGGTAAAAAATCACCGGAAAGTTCGCCGCTTTCTTCGTCCCGGTAACGGAAACGGGTGGCAAATCCCTGTGCACCAGTCGCACGAGATAACCCACCGATGCTACTATGTCCGTCATTATTGACGAGTACAATAATCAATTTGTAGCCTTCCTGAATAGATGTGATAATTTCCTGCGCTAACATCAGGTATGAACCATCGCCTACCATGACATAGACATCACGACTCGGATCTGCCATTTTGATACCTAACCCACCGGCGATTTCATATCCCATACACGAGTAGCCGTATTCCAAATGGTACTGTTTCGGATTACGGGTACGCCACAACTTATGCAGATCACCCGGCAGGCTGCCCGCAGCACAAACCATAACATCTTCAGGACGCGAGAACTCATTAACCACACCAATAACTTCGCTTTGGCTCGGCAAGGGACTGTGGCCGAGATGGTAAAGTCGATCTACCTCTTCCTCCCACTCGTCACGATATTTTTCAATCTGTGCAGCATAAGCCGCGTCAACGTGATAATCTCCTACGGCGGTAGCAAGTTCGGCAAGCGTGACACGCGCGTCTGCAACGAGGGGTAGCGCAGCATGCTTATAGGCATCAAATTCAGCGACATTAATATTGATAAAACGAACATTGGGGTTCTGGAAAGCCGTTTTGGAAGCCGTCGTAAAATCACTTAAGCGCGTGCCGATGGCGATAACCAAGTCTGCCTCTCGCGCTGTGATATTCGCACCCGGTGTACCGGTCGCGCCTATTGCGCCGAGATTCTGTGGATGATTATACGGTAGCGACCCTTTACCAGCGAAGGTTTCACCAACAGGGATACCTGTCTGCTCCACAAATTGTGCAAGTTGCGTTGTAGCTTCACTATAAATAACACCGCCACCAGCGATAATCAATGGGCAGCTGCTCTCACGAATCCACGCCGTTGCTCGATTCAACAGACCTTCGTCTGCACGAGGACGAGAGATGGTATAGACGCGTTTCTCAAAGAATTCAGATGGATAGTCGTACGCCTCGGCTTGAACATCTTGGGGGAGTGCTAAAGTTACGGCACCTGTTTCCGCCTGAGATGTTAGCACCCGCATCGCCTCTGGCAACGCTGTGATTATCTGTTCTGGGCGGTTAATTCGGTCCCAGTAGCGTGAAATTGGTTTGAAGCAATCGTTCACCGAATAATCTTGTGAACTCGGGGACTCTAGCTGCTGTAAAACTGGCGCGACTAAACGGGTCGAAAAGATGTCACCCGGTAATAAGAGAACAGGTAATCGGTTAATCGTCGCGCCAGCGGCACCTGTAATCATGTTCGTCGCGCCCGGTCCGATAGAGGTCGTGCAAGCAAAAGCACGCAAACGGTTGTTCATCTTGGTGAATGCAGCAGCGGTATGCACCATTGACTGTTCATTCCGGGTCTGATAGAAGCGAAAGGTATCCGAGTACTGGTGCAACGCTTGCCCGATCCCGGCAACATTGCCATGACCGAAGATACCAAACATCCCCGCGAAGAATTGGATTTCGTTCCCGTCTCTTTCAACGTATTGTTGTTGAAGAAATTGAACGATGGCTTGTCCCATCGTGAGTTTTCGCATTTTCATGAAGATTATTCTGCATTTTCCTGAGTGGAAAACGTGTCTCCTTTGATAAAGTGGTGTATGGACTGAGGCACAAGCATATCACCATACAGATTCGGCTAATAGCGTTTACCATCCGCCGCGCTCAGCGACAAATTCATCAACTTCGGGCATTGTTGGCATAAAGTTAGCGCAACCGTGCCGTGTTACGACAATCGCGCCAGTCGCATTGCCGAGACGTGCAGCTTTCTCCCAACCCCAGCCATTGAGGTTCCCATAAATAAAACCGCTCGCGAAGGCATCTCCGGCACCGAGGGTATTGTAAACTTCAACAGGAAATGGTGCTGCGTGAATGACTTCACCACCCACCAGATGGACATCTGCACCTTCAATACCACGTTTCACCACCAACGCTTCTGGACCAGCATTTAAAAGCGTTTTAATAGCAACCACCATATCTCCCTCAATTGTAGGATTTGAAATTTGGGAGTGTTCAATCGTGAGTTGCGAAAGGTCAGTAAGTGTGGCTGCTTTGATCTCCTCTTCCGTGCCGATAGCAATATCAATATAACGTAACGCAGATCGGACAACAACACCGAACGCTCTGGGATCATGCCACTGATCTGCCCGAAAATCGAGGTCCAAAAAGACTTGGCAACCGACGGATTGTGCCTTTTCAGCAGCATAAAGCGTTGCGCTGCGGCTCGGTTCTTTGCTCAAACCAGTACCGGATATCAGCACCGCCCGGCTTTCAGCGATTGGCGCAGCGAGAACATCGTCAATAGTGAGTTCAATGTCCGCACAGTTATCACGGTAATAGATGAGTGGGAACCGGTCTGGCGGTTCAATACCGAGTACAACAGCACTCGTTCGGTGTTTAGGCTTATAGGGGATAAACTGCGTTTCAACGCCTTCGTTCTTCAAAAACTTGAGTAGGAACTCTGCAACCGGATCCTCGCCGACAGCCGTCAGTAGCACAGCCTGAAGCCCAAGTCGCTGAACACCGACGCTAATATTGGTAGGACACCCTCCGACGAAGGCACCGAAACTTTTAATGTCTGGAAACGCGGCACCGATGTCATTCGCGTAGAGATCTAAAGAACTCCGTCCGATTGTGAGAATATCGTATGATTTCATTTCAAAGCCGCCGCGTTTTTGAATTTATGATGTTCCTCGGCAAATTTACGGGTTAAGAGAAACGCATCATTTCCACATGCAATGAGTTGAACACCCAAGTTCAACCACTGTTCACCGCTCTCAAAATCATTGACATAACAACCTAAAGCGATATTATGCGTCTGTGTAAGTCTGATAATTTGTTTTATAGCGTCTAAAAGTAGCGGATGATCAAGTTCGCCGGAGATGCCCATAGATGTTGATAGATCATAGGGACCAATGAATACAACATCTAACTCACCAGCGGTGAGGATGTCATTTAAGTTTTCGACGGCTTTGACGGTTTCGATTTGCCCAATGGTGAGGATTTCCTGATTCGCGTTGCGTACGTATTCTCTGGTATCAAGTTTTGTGAAATCTCCATAATCGGTGTGTCCGATTCCGAATGCAACCCCTCGGTCGCCTTCGGGCGCGTATTTTGTCCACTGTTTTATTTTTTCGATATCGTTGCCGGATTCAACCCGGGGAATCATCACGCCAGTAGCACCAGCATCAAGTACCCGAGAGATAAAATGGCGTTCAAGTGCAGGTACACGAACAATACAAGGAAGATTTGAGCCGCGCGCGTCCCGAATTATGCGTCCAACGGTTTCTATGGAAAAGGAACTATGTTCCAAGTCTGTGATAATAAAGTCTGCGCCGGCACTCGCGAGGAGCGTTGCAATCGCGGAGCCACCAAATTCAAGTACAAAGGTCCCAATGAGTACCTCTCCACGCTTCAAAGATATTTTCACGTAGTACAGTCCCTTTAATTTGCAACCGGGATTTCCGAGATTAATTTCTGTGCTTCGCTAACCATTTTTGTTGGCGTAGACATTTTTTCACCGATTGCCAAGATTAACATGTAAAAGTCGTAAGCGGTTTGTAACTCGTTATTGAGGTGAGCACTTTCAGCGGCGTTGAAATAACAGACAGTTGCCATTCTGTGACACTCCTCGACAAGCGTGGGCATATTCACATAGCCATGATTGTAGGCGGCAAGGATATAAGATTTTCCTGCTTCTTCCCATGAACGTTGGAGTTCAAATTGCCGTGCAAGGCGGGTATAGTAAACGGCACCTCTTTTGGCACTCTTTCTCGCTAGACGCTGTTTCTCTGCAACTGTGTAAGCGAACCGAGCGCGCGTGTAGCAGTTGGCAACGAGCTCCAATTCGTCTTTCTTAACAAAATTGGCCGCCTGTTTTTGATAGAACTTACCTAATTTATTATAAAACGCGATCCACTGTTGGGTGCGGCCTTGTTGTTCAAAAATCTGAATTTGTTGGAAGATATGAAGTGCTTCTTCTTCATGTGGATACTGAATATCACTATGAACTTGGTCGAGTAGGTATTCCGGGGACGCTTCCTCAATTACGAGTCGAAAGCTGCCCGATGCCTTGGCACGGGGTTGTAT
>JAKZUG010000301.1:0-5114 GCA_047516705.1 Candidatus Poribacteria bacterium
CTTGAGATGTGATAGAGATGCTTCTGTATTTTTCACAGAAATTGAGTTGACACTCATAAAACCCGCTATTTTTTTGGCGAAGGTATTGCAATTAGAAATAGTATAAAATGTGCGTGCAAGATTGATGCCATGGCTAATTACGTTGATTTAGGCACAAAAAACGAATATTATGCACAATTCGTGTTGGTATTGCACATAAGTTATGTTAGAATCATGCACAAATTGTGCACATAAAGCGAAAATTACTTTAAATTACCGATATTTTCTGTGGGTTTAGGTATTCTCTGAAAAAATTTACCAAATATAGGTAGGACTTACACAATAATTTAAGATTGTGTTCTACTTTTGTATTATGAATAACCCAAGTTGCCATCTTAGCAAAACAGTGTTGATTCAACTAAATAGTATGTTTAAGGCATATTTAATTAATTAGTTTTTTTATTTGATTATGTCTTAATATTCCTAATTATACCCAAATTTGACTTCTTAGGCAAATTAAATTTGTCCATGATTTCAAAGTGGGCGGTGGTTCATATAATATTCTAAGGAAAGTAGAATTTGAACAAATATAATCTTTTAGATAGCAACTTGGGTTATGAATATATTAACACTCTCAGGAAAGAAGCGACCATTATTAAAGGGAAAATCAATGAATTGTCTTGATTATGGACTTTCTTTTATCAACACTGTTGGCAACGGGAATGCCCCCCGCTTTTGGGTCGAATCTCGATGCCGCATAATAGATAACACAAATGGAAGTTTCAGCGATTATTACCAATGTGGTTCGTGTAAGAGTGAACACACCTTTGCGGAGAAAAATCTCTTCATAAATCCAAACTATGACTTCCTCCCTGTTTTTGGCAAAGAACATACAGCCGTATTCAGAAGGCATGCTTACTGCAACAATAACTACGTCGAGTATAGACCGGCGCGGGATTATTGGGGAGGCACCCTGTTTGATGTTCAAGAGGCATCGCCGGTCCGGGTCCTTGATAGCAACGCAGCCATTTTTGAGGCGACACAAAAATGTCTACCCATCGTAACGCACACAGAAATATGGGATACCAATACACATCAGCGGGCAATTATCGAGTGTCCGGTTAAAACGATGAACATAGATGAAAACGCGGGCATCTACCAAGTTGATACAGGCATTGTTCTATTTCCAGATCTGTCAAAGCGATACGATCGGCAGATTGAGACGTTCAGCCTCGCTTACGTTGCTTTCAACGCACCGCACTTCGCTGACTTCGTTATCGAACGCCCCACTGCCATCATTGAAAATGGAGTGGAAGTTACCCAAGTTTACCACTATTCCGAAATTCGGAGTTTAGAAGCAAAGAATACCGTGTTCTGCATTGGTGAACTATAAATGCAGTTAGGTCGGTTCGATTCCTGCACCTGTTATAGTTTTATTCACGGTGAGCGGGTCTGACTCTAAAATCGTGTTCTCTTGTGTAACCAAGTGTCTGTAGTGCTTCCTTCCACTGCTTGTACTTCGCCTACCAGTAAATGCTTCGCTCTGTGGTGTGCATCTAAGTTACTACCTTAGACATAGTATCCCTTTGCGTGACAACTTGGATTATTTTACTGTAGTTTGGGATATCCGCACCGCAAACAAATTTTCTTGCAAAAATTTTGTTGTCCATTTATAATGCTCGGTTAAAGCACTGAACTGCGTATTAGGCGCCATTGGTGCTGATAACAACTTGCATGATCTCTATACGGAGGAAAGAAAACATGAAAAGTGTTCACATAAGTCTCGCGCTAATGCTAATAATCGCGCTTGCGTTCGTAGCATGCCAGCCAACGCAGAAAGCCTTAACTATTGTCTGGGCGGAATGGGATCCGGCTAATTATTTGCAGGAACTCTCAAAGGGCTTTACCGCTGAAACCGGAATTGAGGTTGATGTTATCCAGATTCCGTGGCCCAATTTTCAAGATAAGGTCTTCACCGCTTTTGTCGGGAAAAGTGATCTTTACGACATCGTCATTGGCGATAGTCAATGGCTCGGCAGGAACTCTCAAGGTGAAAACTATATCAATCTAACAGATTGGATTAATGAAAATATTGATGTAGATTCTATCTACGGACCCGCAATGACAGCGTTTGCCGAATACCCGAAGGGCAGTGGAACATACTGGGCATTGCCCGCGGAGGTCGATGCCGCTGGTTACGTCTACCGGAAAGACCTATTTGAAGACCCAAGTGAAATGGCTGCATTCCAAGCGAAGTACGGCTACGCGCTTGCACCTCCGAAAACGTACGATCAACTCCGCGATATAGCTGAATTCTTTACGCGTCCGGACGATGATCTCTACGGGATCGCAACATGGTATAGCAAGGAATACGACGGTATTACGATGGGCTTTCAACAGGTGATGTGGAGCTTTGGTGGTGCCTATGGCGATGCAGATACCCATAAAGTTGCCGGGCACATTAACACGGAAGACACTGTCGAGGCACTCGAATTTTACACCGACCTGCTCCAGTTCTCACCCCCAGATGCACCGAACTACTATTGGGCTGAGACGCTGAACGCCTATACCGCGGGTAAGGTTGCTATGGCGATGAATTATTTCGCCTTTTTCCCCGGTGTGGTTGATCCTAAAACGAATCCGGTTTCCCATGATAAGAGCGGTTTCTTCATCGCACCTGCCGGTCCGAAAGGACACTATATCAGCATCGGTGGACAAGGCATGTCTATCTCTTCCTATTCTAAAAACAAGGATCTTGCCAAGCAATACATGAAATGGTTTATGCAGAAACCTGTTCAGGAAAAATGGGCGGCTCTCGGTGGTTTCACACCCCACAAAGAGGTGTTACAGTCGGATGCATTTAAGATGGCAACACCCTTTAACGAAGCCTTCGCTGCGAGTTTTCCTTACCTTCGCGATTTCTGGGCTGTGCCAGAATATGCAGAACTCTTAGAGGCTTGTCAGACAAATTGGAGTCAAGCGATTTCCAAAATCAAGTCCCCGAAGGAGGCACTCGACGCTATCGCACGAAAACATGAAGAAATCTTTGAGGACGCAGGCTACTACGACGAGTAAAAATTGAAAGGGTGGAAGATTGGAAGTACATTTCTACCGTCCTCCACCCTTCCATTCTAATGGCACACTCTAATTCTTAGGCAACATGCAAACCAACCCTCCGTACAAGACATCGCGTGGGATGAGCGACTACCAATTGAAGATGGCATTTATCATGCCCACCATGATTTTGCTCATCTTGATGAACATCTTTCCGCTCCTCTGGTCGTTGTACTTGAGTTTTCATCGCTACAAAGCCTCAATGCCCGCAGCCCCAAAGTTTATCGGTGTTCGTAATTATGCCCGCCTCCTTGAAGATCCAGATATCTGGGGTTATTTTCAAACCACTGCCTACTTCGTACTGTTAGCGGTGACGGCGCAATTCTTTATCGGGTTCGGGTTGGCACTGCTCCTGAATCGCGAGTTCCGGTATAAAGGCTTCGTTACCACACTCCTCCTGCTCCCGATGATGCTATCTCCCGTGGTCGTCGGGCTATTTTGGCGATTTATTCTTTCTTCAGATAATTCCGGATTGCTGAACTTTTTCCTCACTCTCACGCCTTTTCTGAAATCACCTATCGGCTGGACGACTAATCCGAAGGTAGCAATGTTAGCCGTTGTTATTGTGGATACATGGATGTGGTCGCCATTCATGATGCTCATTGCTTTGGCGGGATTAAGTGCTGTGCCGAAATCTCTCTATGAAGCCGCTGATGTCGATAGAGCCTCCGCTTGGTTCAAGTTTCGATGGATTACGCTGCCACTGGTATCACCCCTTCTACTCATTGCGCTCCTGTTCCGAACAATGGATGCTTTCAAGATGTTTGACATCGTCTATGTCCTCACTCGTGAGGGTGGACCCGGCACTGCCACGGAGACTGTATCGATGAACCTCTATAAACTCGCCTTTCGGAACTATAACACTGGCAAGGCGTGCGCGATGGCATATATTTTGCTCATCATTATTGTTGCGCTGAGCAATATCTACGTGAAATACCTCAACCGCGTTAAGGGAGAAGCATAAGGAATATGCGGAATCGGAAAAATTTTGGGCACTACCTCATAATTGCATTCATTGCCGTTGCTGTGATTATCTACATCACCCCGATTTACTGGATTTTGGCAACGTCCCTGAAAGGTTTGGCGGATATTACCACGAAACTGCCAAAGTTCGTTTTTAAAATATCGCTCGAAAACTATCAAAAATTGATGCCTTCAGAGGGGGTGCCGGGTGTAACATATCTTTTTCTCGCAGAGGTGTTTATAGGGCTGCTGCTGTTCAGCGTTTTCTCTCTGTTTAAGGTGAAGTTACCCCGATACCTCGGTCTGGTCTGGAATAGCATTTTCGTTTTAACCTGTCTCTATAGCTTTATAAGTCTGCCGCAGCTGCAGAGTCGCCTCCAAACGGATGCCCGATTCAATTTTCTGCTACTGATCGTCTGCACAATTATCGCTTATCTTTTGATTGTCCCGTTAAAGAAAACAGGCGGCATAGTCTCACAAACTGAGAAGAAACTGCGACTGACTCTTGTTTTACCGAGCATCTTCGGAACGATCGCTATTTGTGTTGCATTGGCGAACGGCGGATCCAAGTATTTCTACCAATTGCTCAATAGTATTATCATTGGTGGCGGTAGCACAATTCTCGCTGTCGGACTCGGAACACTCACAGCTTATGCCTTTTCCCGTTTCGACGTAGCGGGTAAGGATGACCTGCTCTTTTTTATCCTCAGCACGCGGATGTTACCGCCTGTCGTTGTCGTCATTCCTATCTATCTCATGTATAGCGCGCTTGGGTTGCGCGATACACACTTTGGATTGATTCTGCTCTATACCACTTTTAATGTCTCATTTGCAGTGTGGCTCATGAAAGGGTTCATTGACGAAATTCCCAAAGAGTATGAAGATGCTGCACTCGTTGATGGCTATTCTCGGTTCCAAACCTTCATGAAGGTAATCTTACCGCAATCTGTTACGGGCATTGCCGCGACCGCAGTATTTTGTCTCATTACAGCATGGAACGAGTTCGCCTTTGCCTTGGTGCTCACGGAAGTCGGTGGCAGAGCAGTGACCGCACCGCC
>JAKZUG010000302.1:0-4265 GCA_047516705.1 Candidatus Poribacteria bacterium
GCCACACGGAGGGGATGAAGACGTTTGAAGATGAAGTACGTGCGGTTATCATGAAGTATCCTGACGGAGTTACCAAAGATCAGGGGTTGCGTCTGTATGTGGAGCAATCCGTGATAGATGCTCTTGTGGAGGAGGATACAAAGCGTTACAGGGTGGCACTCGAAAAGACCGGTGGTGTATTTGGTGGTATTGAGCCGGTGCATCGGTTCTACGAAGCGTTTCAAGGTCCGGTGGATGCGGCGCACGCTGCCGCTGCTGTCGGCTTAGAAACCGAGATGTTTCTTGAAAAGATTCGTGAGAACCCGAGTTTGCAACGTTTAGGCTTGTCAGCATTGGAGAGCGAGAATGGCGATGTGAAACGAGATGCGTGGACCTCTAACTTTGCTGATGTGGTTTCTGCGATATATTCCGACGATCCGGTGCCACCACTTCCACCAGATCAGCGACCTATCCCTGTGCGTTTTGACATCCCTGACGCGAACCTTCGGACTGCGATTGAAGAGGCACTAGGTAAGGCACCGGGCACCGTTACAGAGGCGGATATGTCAAGGTTGACGCGTATTGTTGCGGATGACGCTGGCATTCGCGATTTAACGGGGCTTGAGGCTGCAACGAGACTGGAACGGATAGAATTTCGACACAATTCTATCTCCGACCTGTCTCCGTTAGCGGGCTTAACCCGACTCAATAACATCAAGCTGCGAGGTAACAGAATAACCGACGTATCGCCGCTTGCTGGATTAATCAACGTAGACTGGTTGGGACTTGAGGAGAATGAAATATCAGATTTATCACCGCTGGAGGGCTTAATAAAATTAAATGGGATAGGGATTTCAGGCAATCCGGTATCGAATGTGTCACCCCTTGCTGGATTACTCAGTTTAGAACGCATAAATGCTTGGAATACTCCAATATCTGACTTCTCTACTTTGGCAGGCGCACGGAGACTGCGATGGATAGAATTTGGAAATAACAACTTTGTATCGGCACTTCCATCTTTGAAGGGGTTACGGAGTCTGAGACGGTTGGAAATTAACGACTGCAATATCTCGGATCTTACACCGTTGGCAGAGTTAACCCAACTGGAATGGTTGGAATTAGTGAATAACTTGATCTCGGATATAACGCCCTTGCGGAATCTAAAGGGTTTAGAACATCTGAATCTTGATGCTAATGTTATCGAAGATGTATCGCCCCTGGCGCAGTTAACACGATTGGAGTTGCTGTACCTTGAAAACAACAACATCTCGGATGTGTCGCCGCTGGCGGGGTTAACCAACTTGGAGAGGTTAGACCTTCGGAATAACTCCGTGTCCGACTTTTCACCTTTAGAGAGGTTACCAGATGAAACCTTTGTTCGGATGGTGGGTAATCCCGGTTTCCCTTCGGGCGGTCCGAAAATAGCGGGACCGTGGTTATGGGCGATAGTTCCAGGAACACGCCTTGACGACAGAACGGATTTTCTGGCGCGAGCGACGGGGGGCGCGGCAACAGAACTGAAGGTGGCTACCAACGGTGCGAAGGAAGGAAAAGCTGTTGGTGATAGTGTCTGGACACTTCACAGGCTTGCCTCTACCAGTGGGAATAATATCAACCGAATGACCGAATCCCTCGGTTGGGGAACAGGTGAGGAGATATATGACCATATCGTCTACGGTTCAGTGGTTTTGGATTCTCCGGAGGAACAGCAGACAACAATGTTTGTAGGCAGTAGTGATGCTGTCAAGGTTTGGCTTAACGGGGAATTGGTGCACCAAGCACTTGTTGAGCGTGGATCTGGTGATTACCAAGATTTTTACCCTGTCACTCTGGAGCAAGGCAAAAATGTTTTGTTAGTCGCACTTGATAATCACGGGCATGGGAGTTTTAGCGGGTTCTTTGGGTTCGCACCTGACGTGAAATATACCGTGTTCCAGCCGGGTATCAACTTCTTCTTTTCCACAGATACAGCACGCTATCAGGTTGGAGGGACGTTCACACTCCATCTGAATGTAGAAAACGTTTCCGATTTAGGCGGATGGCAAGCGGATATTGTATTTGACCCCGATGTGCTAAGAGCAGATAAAGTGAGCGAGGGCGATTTTCTGAAGGAGGATGACGAATCACCTTTCTTTGATGCTGGTACGATTAATAACAAAACTGGTAAAATCACCGGTTTAAAGACAGTACGCATCTCCCAAAATAGGATCAGTCGACAAGGCAGACTGCTCTCTGTGGAATTTACCGTTGTCGGAAGCGGAGAAAGTCGATTGACCTTGGATAACTTTCAGGTGGGTTCTCGCAGAGGTGAGACAATCCCTATTATTCCGCCAGAAATTGTCATTGTTGTGGAAGGAGACGGACCCACTAAACCCGCGTGGGATGTCAATCAGGATGGTCAGGTGAATGTTTTAGATCTAATTCTGGTTGCACAATATTTAGGTGAAGATGCGTCTATCAACAACCGCCAAGCAGATGTCAATGGGGATGGAACTATTAACGTTTTGGACCTCATCGTTGTGGCACAACATTTGGGTGAGTCAACAGCGGCAGCGCCTCCCAATGTTACTGCTATGGAAATCTTGGAATTAGACCCGGCGATGGTTCAGGCGTGGTTAACGCAGGCGCGGATTGAAAATGATGGTTCGCTCGCTTTCCAACAAGGGATTGCGCACCTCCAACGGCTTTTAGCATCGCTACTTCCAGAAAAGACGGCGTTGCTTCCGAACTATCCGAATCCGTTTAACCCTGAGACGTGGATACCGTATGACCTTGCGGAGGCTGCGGATGTGACAGTGCATATCTATGCTGCCGGTGGTGCCTTGATTCGGACATTGGCGTTAGGGCATCAGGTTGCTGGCATCTATCAAACCCATAGCCGTGCGGCATATTGGGATGGCAAAAACGAGGTGAGTGAGTCTGTGGCGAGTGGTGTCTATTTTTATACCCTAACGGCAGGTAATTTCACTGCTACACGGAAAATGTTAATAATGAAATAAGCGTTTGATGAACGGTAGTCGAGATTCGGAAATGGCACCTACCAGTTCATGCTCTTCCTTGTTAGGGCTATTTAGTTTTCGGTTTCCAGCAGCGGTCAACTGAGCAAGTGTGCTTCTATCGTTTACGTGCGCGTGTGCAGCAGCGGATACCGACAAGATGTGCCCCTACAAGTCTATATATTTGCGGATTTTATTGTAAAAACCGATATTTTTTCATTTTTTTCGGATTTTGCACGTTTTTTGCCGAAAAAAGGTGTCTTTAATATGTAGTTCGGTGATGGACACCGACCCACGTTATCTATTCAAACTTTTTTGGCGAAGGTATTGGTAAAAGCGTTTACATACATAAAGAAATTAGGAGATATACGGCAAGTCCCCCTGATAAGGGGGATTTAGGGGGTTTCTTCCATGAGAAGAGAAGTCCTTATTGGACAATACGCTCAAACTATTTATGAGACGCACTGTAAATGCCCTACTTCCTTGTGAAATGGCGTTGACATTCGCCCGAAGTTAAAGTATCCTTAACTTAAAATATGAAGGCTTACACTACTGCCAGACGGTTGGCGCGATTGCGAACAGCGACTTTTGTTGTTGGCTTGCGAGCAGTAGAAAAGGAGATAATACTAAATGCAACTAACTAAGAAAAAATACATTTTTGTTTACACACTCACCCTCTGCGCAACGCTGTTCTTCTTGTTTCCACTGATTACAACAGCACAGACGGTTAACATTCCCGACGCGAACCTGCGTGCTGCGATTGAAGAGGCACTTGGCAAAGCACCGAATGCCCGGATTACGGTGGATGAGATGGAGACGTTGAACCGCCTTGATGCTAATAACAGAAACATTGACGATTTAACGGGACTGGAATCCGCGACAAATCTGGAAAGACTGGAACTCAACCACAATTTAATATCTGATATATCACCGCTCGCCGGGTTGATCAGACTACAGAGGTTAGGTTTATCAAATATCGCGATATCCGATCTCACGCCGCTCACCGGATTAATCAGCTTAGAGAGGCTAGATATCGGGGCAAATATAGTATCCGATCTCACGCCGCTTGCCGGATTAACCAACTTGAGACACCTTAATATTTCAAATAATCTAATAGTTAACTTATCTCCTCTCGCGGGTTTAATGAAGCTTGAAGGGATATCAATGAGCGAGAACCCACCGGCTGATCTGTCACCGCTTTCGGGATTAATCAGCTTGAGAGGCTTTCATTCTTGGGGTACCCCTATATTAGACCTCACACCGTTGGCAAAATTGCCAAAGTTGACGGAG
>JAKZUG010000303.1:0-15540 GCA_047516705.1 Candidatus Poribacteria bacterium
TGCTTATGCGGTCTTCTCGCCAACCGACGATGGTAAGCGGTTAACAGTCTGACAGGTGCTCACGCGCCTGAATTTCAACTACAGGAGCGGGTTTTCCTCCCCCGAATAAATTCGGTGGTTCCAACCGGAAGAACTTGATGATATGGAAATGAGCAACGCACTCACTGACTGCAAATGCGCAAGTCCTATGACCGTTGACAAGGTTCACTGGTTTCTCAATCTTTTTGATGAACTTGGTATTAAGGTTTGGATTGATGGTGGATGGGGTGTTGATGCTCTATTAGGTGAATGCACTCGGGAGCACCAAGATCTGGATATTATTATCTCCTGGGAAGATTCAGCAATACTAACTGAAGCACTTTTCGCACGTGGCTTTGTTGACATCCATACCGACGACCATAAGGATCGAAACTTTGTGATGGGACACCGATTGCACGGAAGGATTGACTTTCATGTCATCGAACTTACTGACGGAGGTGGTGCTGTCTACGGTCCCGGGGAGATCGACTGGATCATCACCAAGTCGAAATTGAACGCTATGGGTACTATCGATGGACGGCAGGTTCGATGCTTATCAGTTGATTACCAAGTACGTTCACACTCTGGATACACCTTGCAAGACACAGACTTCGCCGACCTACATGCATTGCACGAAAAATATGGGGTTAAGTTGCTCCCCGGGCAGATTAAGGAAAAATCATGATCATAGTATATGGAATCAAAGAAAAATTGAATCCGATAAAGGCAAAATTATCCGATGTGATTCATGGTTGTATGCAGTCCGTTCTCGGTATGCCAGAGGATAAGCGAGCGCATCGTTTCGTGCCTATGGATAAAGAAGATTTTTACTATCCTGGTGGTCGCACAGATGCATATACTGTCATTGAAATTAATATGATGGTGGGTCGCCAAGCAGAAACCAAAAAAGGCTCATCAAAGCACTATTTAGAGAAATCGAAAGTCAATTGTCCATTTCCCCTATAGACATCGAAATTACGATAAAAGAACAGGCTCCTCACTGTTGGGGTTTTCGCGGCATAACGGGTGATGAAGCCAACGACCTGAAGTATAAAATTAAAGTTTAGTAAGTGAGTTGTGAAACATTGAGTTCTCACAGATGTTTTAGGAACATTTATGGTAGATTTTAGAATTACCAATACACTGTGAACAGGCAAGATTAGCATATCCAGTCAGGGGTGCGGTATCTGTGTTATAGTGTTTTGTTAGGAAAGACCGGCGAGGTTAGGAATGCAGATCGCATTTGGGCGAGTACGCCGCAAAACCTCGCCTACTCGGATAGAGGATTTTCGAGAAAGATCGGGGTTAGAAACCCCTCCCACGTGCACTGCATTGTAGCCTGTCTTAATGCTTCCAGAAAAGGGTAACAATACCCGCAATCATCAAAGCAATAGACCACAACAGATCCAGATTAAACCACGCTTTGCGAAGCAGCGCAAGTCCTATCACTTCATAAACAACAATTGCCACAACCCCTGTCACGACGAAAAAACTGAGGGTATGTACCCCAACTGCGGATAATAACATTGCCACACTATGTGTCATACTTGCAGGTGCGTGGTGTGTATGTGCTGAAGCCTCGGCAGCAGGCATTCGCAACAGCAGCGGTGCGAGCATCAAACCTGCCCCGTGCGCTGAAGCCATCAAGAAGGACCAGATTGTTAAGTCTTTGAAGTTAACACGCATTCCCACCCACTTAGGATGCCGTGCTCGGAAAAACTTGTACGCTCCAAAACCGAAGAGCACGACTGCACAAGCGATACGAAGCACACCTTCCGGCAGCTGCCGCTGCGCCAAGGCGATAACGAAGACTACGATTGCGATGGAAATAGCGTGTCCGAGTGCCATGGGGAAAAGGGCACCGATCACTGCGCGTCTCCGTTTTTCTTGCATGCCTAAAGCGACAGCAAAAAGCCACCCCATCCCCGGATTAATGCCGTGAAACACGCCCAGGAGTGTGTAGCTTAACCATGAGACAGTGTCCATAAAAAAACGTCCTTTCGCAAATAGGCGCGCTTTGTAAGCGCGCCTATTAGATCTGCTTTTCACTGTCCTGTTATGAATAGCAATAAGAATCGGAAGAACTGTCTCCACCCTGCAACCGAATCTGATGGGCACGACTCTCGCCGAAATCCACGAAGAAGTCGGGATCTAATTCCAGTCCGCCATTGAGATTCACATCTGCCTTCACCATCCATCCGTTTGAGCTGCCCGGATAGAACTGGTTGTCCCATGCAGTGTAGAGCGAATTAGTGAAATAGAGACGTTTGCCATCTCGACTCAATTCAACCATCTGGGGACCACCACCTACAGGTCCGGCTGATGGGTGCGGGTGCGATTTGGTAATCCCACCTATCTCAAGGGTGCCCGTATGTTTCGGATTGAACGGGTCGGATACGTCGTATTGCAACATCTCCCCGGTGCCCCAACAGGAGACATACAGGAATTTGTCATCCAATGAGAGGATGTGATCCGTGACAAGCGGGGGAATCATCCCGATATCCTTCAAAGCGGGTGGTAAGTCATCCGGATTTTCTGGTGCCTGTGCTGGAATATCAATAATCTTTTGAATACCCCAGCTGTCGCCATCTTTATACCACGTCCAAATGGAACTGGAGAGGTCGTTCATATTAAGCACAGCATTGACGAAGCCATACGCCTTCCTTGGGTCATGCGCGGGACGTAGTTCCAAGATCATCTGGTAGTCATCACCGAGATCCAGTGTCTGGATGTTCTTCCGGTGTCGAATATCCCAGATATGAATCTTATGCCCGAATTTTCGCTCACCTAAGTCTTCAAGACTCACGCCGTTTTCAATCATTGCTGGGGTGCCCCACTCACTGGTGACGGCGATGTCATACCCCAAATGCCACCAAAAATCGTAAGAAAGGGACTGCGAACCGCGCTCGACTTCCCACTGCCCAAGAATGTTGAAGTTGTAGTGATCCATCAGGAAGATACCACCAGGTCCGTCTTCTGAACCGGCAGAAGCCAGAGCACTGACGTAGATGCCTTCGGGACCACAATGGACGGTATGCGGACGGGTATATCCGGAACGCGCCTCAACTTCACCAGCATCCAAGGTCTTAACGAGTTGTGGAGCCCTCGGATCCGGTTTCACGTCAAGGATGTATATATTAGAACTCCGCAATGCTGGTACAACGAGGTAACGCCGTTCGATATAAGGGTGGGGGGCATACGGGCATAATGAAGCACTGCATGCGCTCCAGTTAAAATGATGAAGTTCGTCACCAACCCCGAATTCCTTGCTATGAACAATCTGACTGTATGTGTCAGAGTTTTTGTTGAGGTCAACGACACACATCGTATCAGGACTACCGTCATCCCGAGGCGCAGCGACATACGCGACTTCCTCAACGGGTGCTTCGATCGCCATCTTGGGCGAGGGGTAAAAAGTTGGGTCAGGTTTCCACTGTTGTAGCAAAATTATTTCTCCTTTTAGTGTGAGTGCGATGCGTCTGCATCGTTTTTTGCACGGTCAAGCCAGCCAGGCAGCCTAATGCCTTCGGATAGTTTCCATGCGGTCAAATAGAGCGAAGCCGTCCAGCGTACCGATTCACGTGCTCGGTCATTTGTAAAATCAACCAGAGCAGGTGTCGGATTTTTCAGATTTTGCCAGTCTTCGGCGAGTGTGTAAACGCTGTCCACCAGACTGTGTCCGGCTTTGATCTGCTCGATTATCGCGGGCATCAAATCGCCGACAGCTTCAATCTGTTGTGCCTTGGCGAGTTCCATTGGATTGAGTTCCAAGAGTTCAATTGACGAATCAACCTTCTCATGGATACCGGCGTGCAGGCGTGTCCCGTCCGCCTGCTTAATCCCATCAAAATTAATGGTCAGATGCAACGGTTGACACATATCCTGCGCGTAGTGTGCGAGGAAACCAGCATAGAGAAAGCATTTATTCTGAATCATCGGATTATCAGGCCATTTGCGATGCTCTGCGAAAGCAACAGCGAGGCGTTCTGTCCATTCCGCCAATGCATAGGGTAGTGTACCGACTGCTCGTGGTGCAAGCCCTAACTCCGCACATAATTTAATGTGTGCCTCGCGTCCCTCTGGAATCGGGTGTTCGCCGAGCAGTTCTATATCGATGTAGTGTTCTCCGTATTCAGCCTGCCGTGCGTGTGGTGTGCCTCGATCCTTGGATAAATCTGGGTCGTAGGAACAATGGGCAACCATTTTTTCGGCGTTACGGAAAAATTCGGGAACCTCTTCGGGGAGTGCTTTGACGGCTCCTTGTGTGAGGATATCGTGTCCACCTCCCCACCATGCCCATGCCGGCGTGGTAAGGAGTATCGAAAACAGAATGAGGAACTTATAGAAACGTTTCATAACTCTCCTTTTGTTAGTCTGCCGCCAAATATTCCGCGGGACTCGCTTCTTGCCATTGGAATTGAAGTTCAGCTGTTTCATGGGGCTTAAACGATATTGCGACCGTCTCAAGGACGGGTCCGACGATGTCAATCTTATTCAGATCTGCGGTACCGTACCCCATTTCGTTTGCGTAATGGAAGAGTCCGATTTCCAAGGGTTCAAATCCCATCGCTTTTGACGTGACTGCGTCTGCAGCAAACACATCTCCACTTACAACAGCGATGCCGAGTGGAACAGAATCGGTGCCACCGGGTCCATTACCTTGTAGTCCAACGGTGCCGTCAACGATAGTGATATCGGGCTTGAGGTGGCGTGAGAGTCGGAGCAAGTTGATATTGAGGGTCTGTGCCTCGCGTGGCAGCACTCGGTCTGCGTGGCTATGGTAGCCGTGCATTTTAATCCGGTCCTCTTTATGCAGGGTGCCCATAATCATATTCTTCATACCAAGGGTCACGACACCAGCGTCGTGCGTTTTAGCAATAGCGACAGAGATAGTGCAAGGACAATCCAGGACTATCTTTGGCATCCGCACGGTATCTTCCTCACGTCCAGCAAGAAAGACTCTGGTTTCCACCCATTCGGTCTCTTGATGCAAATCGACAAGCCGGATCGGGACATCGTATTCGGCTTGGAGTGCCTCATAACCGAAAATTTGGAACGCCTCACCAGAAAATTTCTCATTCGCGCCCTCGGCGATAATGACCTCTTTCGGTGGTTGTGGTGTGCTCAACAGAAAATCCAACGCGCCCCGCATTGCATCCACATGCGACGAAGCGAGTTGATTTGTGCTGGAGAGAAAATTCGGTTTCAACAGTACCTGCTCACGGACTTTCGGCGTGAGATCCTGACGTATATTGTCTAACGCTTGAAAGACGTTAGAACGTCGCCTGCCGGTTTTGGCAAGCCCAACTTTGGTACCCATCGGTTCCTCCTTATCTATGTTAGTGCCCTAATCCGTCTCGACGTTCTTTATTCACATCGAAAACCCAATTTTGACAGGGGTCCCCACCGGTTACTGGAAAGGCGGGAAAATTCGGAGCAGAAACCCAATCGTTAAAAATTTTCAGTCAAGAATATGTCTCAGAAATCCAGAATGCTTTTCTAATAGTGCACTTGCGTCTGTTGGGTTCAACCCTTTTGCGAGCATTACAATAGCGAGCTTCGCTCGCCCCCCCGCTTGTGCTAAAGCTGCCTCGGCTGTCGCAGTGTCTACGCCAGTGACGGCTTGAACAATCCGAATGCTTCGCGCGACCAGTTTCGTGTTAGAAGCGTTCACGTCTACCATCAGATTGTTATAGACCTTGCCGAGTTTTATCATAGAAACGGTCGTGAGCATGTTCAGCACCAGCTTTGTTGCAGTTCCTGCTTTCAATCGAGTTGAGCCAGTGATAATTTCGGGTCCGACAATGGGTGCAATGACATGCGTCACCCATTCTTTCAATTGTGCGGGGGGTGGCACGCAGCAGAGAAATATTGTAGTTGCCCCGATAGCGTGTGCTTCTTTCAAAGCCCCCATAACATAGGGTGTCCGCCCACTACTTGCAATTCCGACAAGCACATCTTGTGATGCGAGTTGCCGTTCTCGGATAGCGTGCGCGCCGCGTTCAGGTTTGTCCTCCTCACCTTCCACCGAACGGCGTAAGGCGACATCACCACCGGCAATAATCCCCTGCACCATTTCAGGAGGCGTGCTAAAGGTTGGCGGGCATTCGGAAGCATCTAACACGCCGAGCCGACCACTTGTTCCTGCACCTACATAAAATAACCTGCCACCGTCGCGAAACGCAGCGACGCACAGGTCAATAGCATGCGCGATTGCATCGGATTCTGCTGCTACTGCTGCAATCGCTTTTTGATCTTCTTCGTGAAAAATCTGAACGATTTCTGCGGTTGATTTCAGATCAATGTCAGTAGAATTCAGGTTTCGCTGTTCCGTTGTGGATTGCATGCCTTCCTTCGCTGGTGAAAATTTTTTGCTACAATCTCGCCTGCGCTACCAACACGGCACCGTACGCGGGTTCATGTTCTGGAAGTAGCACTGATGCCTCTGGAGCAATCCTTGCAAGCTGTCGGCGAAGTTTATCAATAAACATCGGTTGGTGGATAAGATTGCCACCACTGAGAACAATATCAAACGCCCCTATCAATTCTAACTGCTTAACCACACTTTCTGCAGCGCAAACGAGCTCAGCAGCCGCCTCATCAACAATCTGTTTTGCCGTCACGTCTGTTGTTCGGGCAGCATCAAATACAACTTTAGCCAATTGCGCGATGGCATCCCGACTTGCAGCATGCACCCAGCGAATCAAGTCGTCAGGTTCATTCAGTTCAAGCGCATTAAGAATTCGGTTCGTCAATTCGGTTGGTCTGCTTCTGCCGTCAGCGGCACGAGCGATAGCTCGGAGTCCCCTTATGGCGATGTCGTAACCGCTCCCTTCATCGCCGAGCAGATACCCCCATCCGCTTGCGCGTGCTTCCCTGCCATCAGCGTTGATGCCGTAGACGATAGCACCGGTCCCTGAAATGACAATTACGCCGTGCTGTTTCTCAGTCCCACCAACGAGTGCAATGTGTGCATCGTGCGTCAAGATGCGATTTTCGTTGATGCCGAGTTCATCGCAAATCCTGTCAATGACTTTTTTATCTTCGGCGCGCCCCAAGCCTGCCATTCCCAAACAGAAGCGGATAGAACTTGCTGACGGAATTCCTGCTTTTTCACAAAGTTCTTCGACAACGCTTTTCAAAACCGCTTGCGTTTTCGCCTCACCAACGACGTGGTAGTTCGATGGTCCCGATTGCACTTGTGCGAGGCATCGTCCTGTTTCTGTCGTCAGGATACCAACCGTTCCTGTCCCGCCGCCATCAATTCCGATGATGTACATAATATTCCAGTGTTAAGTAGCACCTTCAAAGTCATTCAGTTCTCCATTAATCTATATCCATCAAGATGCGTCTCTCATCCTGAAAATCCTTGAAGCCTGTAACCCTGATTCAGACGACCAATAACCGCAAACGGAAAACCTCTGTAGAGGATAGACACCCCACAGCACTAACGCTTTGTCAGCACTGCCCTATTTTGTGCAACTCGGAACTAAAGTATGCCCGATTTTGTGCAGGACTTTATGGCTATTCTGTAGAGAGCCCTATCAGCGCGGTATTAGCCAAATCGGCACGAAACTTGCTACAATCGTACGCAGTTGTCAGCAATTGGAGACAGTTCTGCCGTAATTCCGTTTTCGCGCAAAATTCTTCAATGTAGGAACGATTCCGGGCTTGCTGGCGACGGTGGGGTCCCCACCCGTTACTGGGAAGGGGCTGAAACCTCGTCCACCGATTACTGACCGCTGATAAGCAGTTGACAATCCACAGTAAATCTCGTATAATGTAGTTTATCACGATTCAGAAATGGATGCAATAAAAATTTATTCAGAAAGGATCAAAATGCAGAAGAAAAACTACCTCGCGCTTTTTATCCTATGCGGAAGTCTTGTCTACTTCGGTTGTTCCCAAGATTCGGTGCAATTTGAGTGGCGACAGATTGAAAGCGGTACAAGTGAACATCTTTATGGTGTCCATTTCATAGATGGGAAACACGGGTGGGCAGTAGGAACTGCTGGCACAATACTATCTACTACCAATGGTGGCATGACTTGGACTGCGGCATCAGTGTCGAAAGAAACATTGACGCAAGTTAATTTTACGACACCAAACAATGGTTGGCTTGCCAGCATCGGGAAGGTGCATTACACCGGCAGCGGTGGTGCCTCTTGGAATATACAACACCAAGCGCGTGGCGAAGGTAAAAGACCGCCGGGGATCTTGGATTTATATTTTATTAGTACGACCGAAGGTTGGGCAGTCGGTGGATCAGGTACTATCCTCCACACAAAAGATGGTGGGAGTCGTTGGGAAAGCCACAGGGGTCTTTCAGATAAACATTTATGGGGTGTCCATTTTGTTGACCCGGAACACGGCTGGATCGTTGGAGAGGAGGGTGAAGTGCTCCATACCCAAGATGGTGGAAAACGGTGGGTTCGCCAGAGAAGTAATGCCGAGCAACCCTTATTTGCTGTCCACTTCGCAAATCTAACGCATGGGTGGATTGTTGGCACAAACGGGTTGATCCTTCGGACTACTGATGGCGGAAAGACATGGCTCCGACAGAAGACCCCTATGAATCAAAGTTTGCGAGATATTACGTTCCGCGACGAGAACCGCGGGTGGGCAGTTGGTGAAAAAGGCTTAATCCTTCATACAACAGATGGTGGTAACATGTGGAGCCGTTATCCCACACCTGCGCAACATAACTTGCAGGACATCCATCTTCACAAAAACGCCGGTTGGATCGTCGGCGCGAAGGGGACTATTCTGCGGAGTTATTAGGGTTTTAAACCACACTATACAGGACTTACGCAAATTTAGAGGCGATGGTAGATTTTTGCTTTTTAAACCCCCTAAATCCCCCTTATCAGGGGGACTTCTGAACGCGCTGCGTAATACCAAATTAACTTGATTCATATTGTTTTTCGATTTCACAAATCCATTGAAATCCGACATGTGCCTGCACAATGTCCGAGTTTTTTGAGAACCATTGACACCGATTGACAAGCTCCTTTTCAAGAGACGAAAGTGTTTGGAATACACGATTGGCAACCACCTCTCGTAACAAAGGCCAAAGCCGCTCGGCAGGTTGTAGTTCGGGCGAATAAGGCGGTAAATAAAATAACGCAATACCCGCAGGCACTCGCACCGCTTTACTCGTGTGAAACCCTGCGCGATCTACAAGCAGCACTATCTGTTTCTTTGCGCCGGGATTGACATCACGGGCAAACTCTACTAACGCAAGGTTCATCACCTCAACACTGACGGTGGGCAATAGAAGCCAGTAGGTTTCACCTGTCTGCGGACGAACAAAACCGAACCCGTAGAGCCACTTATATGCCGGGCAAACCGGTGCGATCGGCCGCACACCTTGTTTTGCCCATACGCGCCGATGAACCGGCAATAAACCTAAACGGGTTTCGTCTTCTGCCCAAACTTCTACCGGTTTTTCTGGGTGTTCACTTTCAAGGGCAGCGACGCGCATTTTTAGTTTTTTTTAAATGTCTGCTGTGCCTCCGGTGTCGCAGATGCCTGATGTTGTCGACGAGGTGTCTGTAAGGTATAACCGAGGCGTTTGAGATACTTCCAACCTGACACGGCACTTACAGGACGCTGAAGCTTTTCTGATATCCAAGCAGCAACTTTAGGACCTGTCCAAAGTCCGCCATCAACTGGCGGCGCAGAAAGTGCATCCTCAAGCGCTGCTTGCTGTGTTTCATCTAGGAAACGACGCCTTCCATTGTTTTTGCGTTTGTCTCGTAGTGCCTCTTCACCTGCAGCGTTATAGCGTTTGAGTAGTTTGCGAACCCAGTCCGCAGTGCAACCTACAATATCAGCGACTTCGCGGGGGGCCCTCGGATGTGTGGTGTCAGCAAGAAGCCAAATAATATGCCAATGTGTCCGTTCCCGAGAACATTTACATGCAAGATACCTTTGTCTAAGAACTTCTGTCGGAAAATGGGGGAGAACCCGTTGTTTAGTGTTGTTGTTTTTCATGTATTCACATTAACATATCTAAAAAATAAAGACAATAATATTTACGTTAATATGGTATAAGTCCTACTATAGTAAAACCGGTAGAAGTGACTTCGCGCTTTATGTCCACAATTTGTGAATCCAAATGGAGAGGCATAACACAATTCCGCCAATGGCAATTACATCTCGAGTGACCGGCGAACAACGGGTCCAAGTATTTTTCAACCATACCGGAAAGAATGCCGTCCCAATAGCCAATCCGATAATTAAAAAAGAGAATGGGTGGTAACCCCATGCGTCCGCGAACTGTCCGTGTGTTAAGGCAATGCATGCCCGTGTCATGCCACATCCAGGGCATATCAAATCCGTCAACGAATGAAATATACACGGTATCAGCGAAACCTCTTCGGGGGACATTTTAGACACTGCGGTGTAAAGCCCTACTATACCCAACCCAATAAGAAGTAGACGAGCGAGAAACGTATGGTTAAACATTAGGAGTTCGTCCATAGAGCCTGTTAATTTGGTGCTGCTGAATGGCAAGTGAAGCGATACCAACACCAAAAATCGCTAATAGTACACAGATGATTGGCAGATTTGAATCGAATATCAAATCATTGTCAGCCTGTACCGTATTGATGCCGCTTGCCATCTTGTACTCATAGTAGATACAGTAGATACCGCAAGTGATAATCGAAAGAAAAAACCATAGCCAAAAAGAGTACTCATTCCGCTTCAACCAAGCATTAAGCGTTGCCATCTGCTTGTATTGCCAATAAAGTCCATAGATACCACAAGTGATTATACTTAGCAAAATTCCAACCACGATACTCCGTCTACCTTCGGACTCTGGATACGGGTATTGATTAAGCATAAAATTCTCCATTTTGAAGGAATATGTAAGACTGGTTAGGTATTGTTTTTCAAACACTACCATTTTAATTGCCCGCTGCCTGAAAACGGGCAGTGTTCCCTGCTTTACAACGATCTTATCATAGGCACTATTCGCGGGGGAGTGAAATTGTATTGGGAACGACAATTTCGCCAGCAATGATTTTCGCTTTCAAGGATTCAACTGTCTCTATGATGTCGTCGGAAAGTAGGGATTGGTTATATTCATCAAGGGCATAACTGACGCCGCCATCTGCTATACCAAAGTATCGGGTACCTGCCATAAAATTGCCTTCAGCGGTTTCTCGGATGATGTGCTGCACAGAAGTCGGAATCTCTTTTGTCATACTTGTCAAGACAATTCCTGGGGCAAGATGGTTACCATTGGAGTCAACCCAAATGATGAACTTTTGTTGTGCTTGTGCTGCTTCGAGCACCCCTTGACCGGATCCGCCAGCAGCGGTGTAAATCACATCAATCCCGTTTGCATATTGTGCTAAAGCCAGTTCTTTTGCTTTTTCAGGTTGACCGAAACCTGTTGCATCTTTGCTAATATATTCTACAGTGACTTCCGCGTCTGGATTGACTGCGTGAATTCCAGCAACATAGCCTGCTTCAAATTCTTGTAATAGAGGGACATCCGCACCACCGATGTAGCCGATTTTGTTACTTTCCGATTTTGAAGCTGCAATTGCCCCAACCAGAAACGATCCTTCGTTAGATTTGTAGTTCACAGAAGCCACATTTGGAATATCAAGCACAACATCAAAAATTGCAAATTTGACATCAGGAAATTCTGGTGCTACACGAGCAAGCACGTCTCCCATTTGATAACCCGCTGTCAAAACAAGTTCTGAATTTTGTGCTGCATCTCTTAGGAGCATCTCTGTGGCAACGGGATCGTTTTCCATACCGTTTACTTCAGTTAGCGTAATTCCAAGTCCTTCCTCTGCAGCCTTTACACCGATATGGAAGGCATCACAGTAAGCCGCGGAGCCAACGCAATCGCTGGGATATATCATAGTTACGCGAAGTGGCGCAGTATCCGTTTCGATTGACGGTTCAGAAAGGATTACGTCTTGAACTGCGTCACAACCACAGATTACAAGCAACCCTAATGCTAAGAAAAGGTATTTGCTCAAGGTATTAAAACTTTTCACATTTCCTCCTACCAAGTTGGATTGTTGGGTTTCGCTATACCTATCTACATGAACGGGTCATTGAAACGCAGAATTCCCAGTATAAACTGGAGGGGTCTTGGTTTTCACCGCTCTACCCAACCTACGTCTATACCTGCCCTTTTATTATTAAATTCACGTTCATAATGTGATACACTTAGAAACTACACACCTATAGCATATCCATCACGCCGCGGGTCGGCACCGCCCATGAAGCTACCTTCTTCGGGATCAAAAGCGATACCGTGACCGCCTCCGACGGTTGCTGTCCAGTCGGGTAAAACCTCTACGTCATGTCCACGCGCCTCGAGTGCAGCACGTACAGCAACAGGAATCCGTCCCTCCATACTCACATGGGTACCCGGATTGATTAACCGAATACGCGGTGCCTCAATCGCTGCTTGAACGTTCATTCCGTGTTCGATTAGATTTAACACCATCTGCAGCGTTGTCTGCAGGATACCGTGGCTTCCGGGGGTGCCGATTGCTGCGAACGGATTCCCGCCTTTCCAAACTTGGCACGGCGACATACACATCTCTATCCGTTTATGCGGTCCGACAGCGTTCGGACTCTCAGGGGTCCTGTCAAACCAGTTCATAAAATTGTTGAGAAACATTCCAGTTGAACCGAGAATTACGCCTGAACCGAAGGGTTGCCCGAGACTTTGTGTCACTGCGACGATATTGCCATCTGCATCAGCGGTGTCAAAATGGGTTGTGCATTCGGTTGTCCAATCGTTAGCGATGATTTCGCTGGGAAGTTTGTCCTTTGTCCAGCGTTCGCCACCACTGACCGCGGCCTGTTCACCAATGCATTCGCGTTGTGTACGCGCATATTCTTTTGATAGCAACTGTTCAATCGGTGGGTTTGGACGCGGTGCGTGTTCGGCTCTATCCGCGCTCGCCAGTTTAATCGCTTCAATCAGTAGATGTAGGTATTCAGGCGTATTGTGTCCGAGTTCACCGAGTGCGTCGTTCTCTAAGATATTCAGCGTCTCCAGGTACTGAAAGCCTGAACACGGCGGGGGTGGGCAGTAAACTTCGTAATCTTTGTAGGTAACAGAGAGGGGTTCCTGCCACTCCACCTCAAAGTCAGCCAAATCCTTTTCGGTAATCAGCCCATCAGTCTCTTCGGAAAAACGGACAATCTCCTTGGCAATGTCGCCGCGATAGAACGCTTCTGCGCCGCCTTCCGCAACCGTACGAAATGTTTGCGCGAGATCTTTCTGCACCAAAACCTCGCCCGGATGCGGGGTTCTGCCTCGCGAGGCGATAACCGCTGCAGCCTTTTCCGAAAAATAGTGGTACGCACCTGCCATGAATTCTGCATTCTTGACGGTGACGGCGTATCCATTTTCTGCCAATTCAATCGCCGGCGCGAAGACATCTGCGTGATCCATGCTTCCGTAATGTTCCAGCAGTGCCAACCATCCACCACATCCACCGGGCACCATACCCGCACGAATGCCAATCTGCTGACTTTCGAGTGTCGGGTAGACATCCAGCGTCGCTGCGTAAGGTGCAGTGCCCAGATAATCTAACACACGGTGCCTTTTTTCCTTTGCACTATAGAGCAACATATACCCGTTGCCAGCAATACCCGACATATAAGGTTCAACAACGTTAAGCGTTGAAGCGACAGCGACTGCTGCATCAAACGCATTACCGCCAGCGAGCAACATACGTGCGCCAGCAAGACTTGCGAGTGGATGCGCACTTGTCACCATTCCGCGTGTACCCGTTACTGTGGAGCGGTGCGTTGTGCCATGAGATGGAAATGCCATGTCTACCCCCTTGTTCCTTTCTACAGCAAGTTTTAGCTTGCAAACTTCGCCAAAAACCTCCGAACCCGGTGCCATCGTAGCTGCCACATCAACTTCCAATACGTAACGTGATGCGTAAAAAGCGGTTGTCCATCCAACTCAAGCACAGGAATCCGATATTTATATTTCGTGAATAGTCTTAGATCTTTCGTGATGTCAATTTCTTCTACCGTAATAAACGCTGCCTTCGCATCAACGTTCTGAAGGACTGCCTTTGCATCGTCACAAAGTGGGCAATCCGGTTTGGTGTAGAACTGAAGTTGCATCGGTTTGGTTTTCAACAGCATCACCCAGAAGTCAGCGTGAGGCATATCTTTTTGTTTTAACCCAAAATCAGAAATTATGAAATAAGTATACAATATTTTGGCGTAATAGTCATGAAAAAAAAGAGCGAACTTCCTGCGCGCCTTAAAGGATAGAGTCTTCAGACCGTAATTCTGATGATACGTATATCATAGTATATGTCTATATCTGGACTGCACAAATTTCCAAATCTCATCAACAAAACCCAATAAGTTTCTTCCTCATAACAAAATTTAAATTCTAAATCTGTAACCGATTTGCAAACCCAACGTTTATATTCTCACATATGCACACATGTCTACATGCCTACATGTACGGAGGCATAAATGAAGACTATGGTAATTCAATCAGGCAAGGGTGGAGCGGCTGGACGACGCTCGCTTGGGAGATTCCGGACGACTATCGACATAGGACGACTCATAGTGGTGTCAGCACATGTTCTATTAGAGGTAGTGCCTACTGCTGGGAGTCTGACTGGTGAAGCGAAGTGCGCGATAGAATCTTAAGAGATGCTATGCGCGCCGCATGCACTCGGCTCGGAGAGCGCATCGTTCTTGTGAAGGCTTTGACAATGGGCTTGACAGCGCAAGCAACTGAGCTGAACAGCAAAGCATCACGCGAGGTGAATGCACTCTATCGATACCTCGCCAACGCATTGGAGGTCTGATGGCAAATAAATCCACACTCACAGAAACACTTAGCGGCATCAATCAGGTTCGGCAGGAGGCGGTTGATGTGGAAACCACACCGAAACTGACAGCGATGGTGCCGCCATCTCGTCAAGGTAAAAAGATGATTTCGGGCCATTTTGATAAAGATGTGCATCGGCAGTTGAAGATGCTCGCCTTGGAGAAGGAGACGAGTATTCAAGATCTGCTGAGCCAAGCGTTGAACGCGCTGTTTGAGCGGAACGACATGCCGCCGATAGCGTGAACGTATTTCCGGAGGATACAATGATTTCAAACGCGAATTGGAGAATTTTAGAGAAAACCAATCGGATGCTCGCGTTGAACTGGGAAGCCCTCAAACGCGCACGCGCAACCGAGGATAAACATACGATCAAGATAGCTGAGATGAATTACTTTCAGGCGTTGCAAAGCGTGATTGTATCAACGCAAAACGCGGTCGCTCAACATACTGTCTTAAAGTAAATTCGCTATCTTCAACTCCTTTTGTGTCTACTTTAAGTTGCGATAAAGGGAACAACACCACTGTTGTTCCCCTTATTTTTTGGTGTTTAGGATATCTTTAACGGGAAACGGAACACAACTCAGGATAGAGAGCATATTGAGAACGGTGGGAGGTGGGTTCGCAGCACAGCAGACTAACGCTGATGTTGTAGACACTTACAC
>JAKZUG010000304.1:0-7000 GCA_047516705.1 Candidatus Poribacteria bacterium
ATTGTATTCGTGGAACAACTTGATAAGATCCAATTCGGTGGCTATCGACTCGGTTTCTATTTTTCACAACAGGCATCCATCTGGATTTTCGTTGAGCTTATCTTTGTCTATGCTTGGTTAATGAATCGTTTGGAGAAGAAATATACGCAACAAGAAGATAAGGAGGACGAGGAGCAATCATGAACGTACAAGCATGGACATTTGTAATGGTGGCACTCTCCTTCGCGTTGTATATCGGTGTCGCATTCTGGTCGAAGGCTCGCTCGATGGGTGAGTTCTATGTTGCTGGGAGCAATGTGCATCCGGTTGTCAACGGAATGGCAACTGCTGCGGATTGGATGAGTGCCGCCTCTTTCATCTCAATGGCAGGACTTATCTCGTTTATGGGGCGCGACGGTTCCGTTTATCTACTCGGATGGACTGGCGGCTACGTGCTGCTGGCGTTGTTATTGGCACCCTATCTCCGCAAATTTGGTAAATATACAGTCCCCGATTTCGTAGGCGATCGGTATTACTCACAATTGGCTCGGATTGTCGCGGTGGTGTGTGCAATTTTTGTTTCCTTTACCTATGTTGCAGGACAGATGCGCGGTGTAGGTATTGTGTTTTCTCGGTTTCTGAGTGTCAATGTTGAAACCGGGGTCCTGATCGGTATGGGAATTGTTTTTTTTTATGCCGTGCTCGGTGGTATGAAAGGTATTACGTACACACAGGTTGCACAGTACTGTGTACTGATTTTTGCGTTTCTCGTGCCTGCTATTTTTATCTCTATCCTGATTACAGGCAATGCTATCCCTCAACTTGGGTTGATGGGAAAAGTAGCGGATGGCTCAGGGCTATATCTTCTGGATCGACTTAACGGCTTGAGCGAGGAACTGGGATTTAACTTATATACAGACGGAAGTAAAAGCACTATCGATGTCTTTTTCATCACGGCGGCATTGATGTTAGGAACAGCCGGACTTCCGCATGTGATTATCCGATTCTATACCGTCCGAAAAGTCTCTGAAGCACGGATTTCTGCAGGCTGGGCACTGCTGTTCATTGCGATTCTCTATACCACCGCACCAGCAGTCGCCGTGTTTGCCCGGACGAATCTCCTGAAAACCGTCAGATATGAACAGGATGGTGAGTTAACAGATGTCAGATATGAGGATGTGCCGGAGTGGTTTAAGAATTGGGAGGCAACAGGTCTGATTGAGTTCGACGATTTGAATAGCGATGGGAAAATACAGTACAGAGGACCGAAATCAGATATACCAAATGAACTCAAAATCGATCTGGACATCATGGTATTGGCGAATCCTGAGATTGCGAAACTCCCCAATTGGGTTGTCGGGTTAGTTGCTGCTGGCGGTTTGGCAGCCGCACTCTCAACAGCCGCAGGCTTACTATTGGTGATCTCAACGGCAATCGCGCATGACTTACTCAAGGGCAGTATTGCGCCGGGGTTATCAGAGAAGTACGAGTTAATCGCGGCTCGGATTGCAGCAGGTGTTGCAGTCTGCATTGCGGGGTACTTCGGGATAAATCCACCTGGGTTTGTAGGGCAAGTCGTCGCATTCGCCTTCGGGCTTGCGGCGAGTTCATTCTTCCCTGCCATAGTTATGGGGATTTTTTCCAAACGGATGAACAAAGCAGGCGCGGTTAGTGGTATGATTGTTGGTATTACCTTTACTGCGGCGTATATTATCTATTTCAAATTTATCAATCTGGGTCAGAATACCTCAGAGCACTGGTGGTGGGGCATTTCACCTGAAGGGATCGGAACTGTCGGTATGGTGCTAAATTTCATTGTTGCTATTGGTGTATCTGCTTTGACACCACCGCCACCGGATGAGGTGCAGGCACTTGTTGAGGATATTCGAATGCCTTAGAATAGGGAGGTTTTGATGATGGCAAAATTTTCATGGAGAAATAGTTTGTTTTCTGGTCAACCGACAGCAATACCTTTTAGGTGCTGCTTGCAGGTGTGCCTCAAGGCTTGTTGTGTGATGATACTATTGCTGATGACCACTTTGGCACATGCAGCGGATGTCAAGGATTTCATGCCGAAGGAGAGTCTTTTCTATCTGCAGCTCCAAGATATAGATGAAGTCTACGGTGAAATTGAGGTCTCGGAAAATTGGGGGAAGGTACTCGCGCTTTTACCAGATGTTGTCGCAGATTGGCAGGGGATGCAACAAGGTTTCTTGATGGCACAAGGAATCCTGAGTACGGATCTGATGGGCATAATTGAAACTGTGGGTTACCGAACCGCGTTGGCGGTATGGTTAGATGGGACGGGTACCCAGCAGATCGGACTCGTGATACATTCTGGTGGTAACCTCGGTGAACTCCAACGCTTGACGAAAGTGGTTGAGGGATTAGTGGGCATGTCTGGTGGAAGTACCTTCCATTTGAATGCGGGTGTGTACCAGCGGGTTCACTATAACGCGATGGAAATGGGGCAGAATATTGTTAAATATGGGTTTGTGGATGAGTTTCTCGTGCTTGGTGCCGGTGAAGGTGCTTTTGAAAAATTGATGGATACCTACCGGAAGGATGCCTTATCCATCCAGCAAAACCAAGAATTTACCGATGCAGTAAAGAAAATGGGTTCAGGAGTGGCCATGGTGTTCGCCGATGTCCCGTCCGCCTTGTCTTTGATAGATGATCTTGATGAGACTAACCGGAAGCGTTTTGCTATTTTTCAGTCTCTCTTTGCACGGATCAATCTGCTTGAAACCGGACCATTCTTTCAAGCATCTGTCCAATTTAATCCGGATCTTCCAGAAAATGAAATCGGTCTGTTTTTGAAAAAAGGTGTGGCACTTAAAACTCCCAAGGCATTATCTGCTCAGGACGACCTGTTTGTTGCTATAGCACCCAATATTTTGGAAAGTGTATGGGAACTTGTTCACACCGAGATGGAGAAAAACGCAACGGGTGAAACTTACGCGGCAATCTCTTTTTTGGAGGGACTCCTGAACCTTAATCTGGAAGAGGATGTTATGACTGGATTGACTGGCGAACTTGCTTTGTCAGTTCCTGATCTCATAAGCTTTGATCCTCAAGCCGTAAATAACATTAATCTTGAATTTGCTGGCACATTTGAACTTGATGCAGATCGCGTGGAGACGAATGGTACTATTATTTTTAGCCCAAGTAATCAGATGAAATGGAATCAAATCGGTAATAGCCTTTCCAACCTACAAAATGCCTCTATTTCTCAAATCGATTACAATGGAACTACGGTATCAGGATTTGCCTCAAGTATATACTATAGCAAACTAAATGACCTGTTTCTTATTGGGTTCTCGGAAGAGCAGGTGTGTATGCTTGTTGACGAGATTAAGAAGAACAAGGAACTGTCTTATTTGAAACAGGTGCCAAAGACCCCTGTAGTGTTTGCACAACTGAATGTAGCACGAGTTTTAGAGGCGGCTGGGGAGGGAGCACCACCGCCTGACAAGGTGTTTGTCAGTGCCGAAGAAATCGCACCATTGCTCACGTGGATTTCGGTGGAAGATAATGAGGTGTTGCTTGAAGTCGTACTATCGGTGGAAGAGACACCGCTTGAGGTACTTGCAAAATTCGTTCCGTTCTACGTTTGGGCTATGGAGAATTAGTAGACTCTGTCTTATTAGAGGTAACCAATTAATTATTAAGGAGACAATCATGATTCAGAGGCAACTTATACAGAGAGCCAACGCTAAGCGTTGGTTTTGGGTTATAACAATTGTTTTGGGGCTGTTGCTCGGTTTCGGAATTAACCAGAGGATGCAGTTTCGCGAGGCGACAGCGGAATCACAAGAGGAAGCCCTCCCGCAACTCACTGCGGAACTTGATGCACTCAAAGCAGTACATAAAACGTTGCAAGCGAAGTGGCAATCCCAATTACTCGCACAAATCGCGCCAACTTTAACAGACGAATCTAACGCTGTAAAACGTCAATTTGTGGATTTCCTTGAAGAAATTGGGAATCCCGGTACCCCTGCACTCGTTGTAATGCTCCGTGATCCGGCTAAAAGAGTGCGCAAAAAGGCGGTTGAAGCGTTAGGCGAAATCGGTGAACATGAGCGGAAAGCAGGACGGAATTATGATGCCGCTGCGATCGGTTTAGCAATGGCACTCAAAGACGATTCTGATGAAGTTTTCCGTGAGGCACTTCAAGAATTAGACGATGTTCGTCCAACATCCGCAGAATCGCTTGCTGTTGTTGTTCCGACACTCATTGAAGTGCGGACGAAAGGTTCATCGGCTGCTCGCGACGATGTAATTGATGTTTTAGGACTCATCGGCGAGATGCTCGCAGAAAATGGGCAACCTACTCACACGATCCGCGATGCCTTAATTGCGGGGATAAATGACAATTCAACAAAAGTACGAACAAATGCTATAGTCGAATTGTCTGATATACGAGCGGCTTCGGTTGAAACGTACACCGCGTTGATACATGTGTTATCAGATGATTCTAAGTCCGTGCGGGAACGTGCTGAAGATGTGTTGATTAAACTGGGTAAAACTGATGCTGCGAGTATCGCACCCATGTTAGCAGATGCGCTCACCAACAACCCGTCTGTCGCCTCCCGTGGACACATTGTTGATGTGCTCGGCGCAATCGGTGAAAAGCTCGTAGATGGTGGAGACCCTGGTGAGATGATTGTGAAACCCCTCCTCGTAGCATTGCAGGATTCCTCCGCAAATGTCCGGCGCAATGCCGCTGACGAATTGGGTGAGATGCGAGCGAAATCGCCCGAGGTGCTAACGGCATTGACACGTGCACTTGAGGATAGTTCTAAAAGCGTTCGCAGTGCGGCGCAAAAGGCGATTCGACGGATTAAGGCAGCGAAGTAGTGTTTTGCCTAAAATGTTAATGAAATAGGACTTACGCACTTCACTGGTAGGTGCGGTTTTGTGGCGTACTCGCCCAAATGCGATCTGCATTCCTAACCGCACCGAGGCATGATGGTAAGTGCCTTGTGCCATAGCAACGGATGTGTCTATGCTCAATTTTGCGTAAGTCCTATGAAAATGGGAATCGATTTTTCTACATATTTGTTGAACAAATGGATATATCATGCGTCTAATACTATTAACAAGTATTTTAAAAAATAGTATATTTCTAAGATGTTTGTGAAAAAGTAATTGTGGATAGTTTGTTAAACTAATTTGTAGGCTTTGCGTCTTAATTGCAAACGGACACACATTAATTAATACCGAAATAAGACAAATTTATAGAGAAAAATAACACATAGACTATCTTTAGGTGGGAGCAAAATTCCACCGATAGTAGAGCGTTTACACTATGCAACAGACACAAGATACAACTTCGATTGTTGAGGTGATGCGGCAAGCATCTCTCATCTCCGAACAAGATTATACAGAAATCGTCGCAGAAATAAAACAGACAGGTGCTTCCGAAGCGGCTGTGCTTTCAAAGCATGGCGTGCCATCCGATGTCCTTGCACTTGCTACAAAGAGCGTTGAATACAGGACACCTCTTATCCAATTAGAAGGGGTTGAACCTGAGCTTGACACACTTGAAAAAGTGTCGCCAGGGTTCGCATACCGTAATAAAGTCATTCCTGTTGATCTAAATGGTGATGAACTCACCGTCGCAATGGTGGATGTCTTAGATGTCGTTCTCATTGATGAACTTGAGCTTATCACAAGCTGCCGGGTTATTCCTATCCTTGCCGATGAGGCAGATGTTGATGTGGCAATTATCCGACTCTATGGGCGGACTGCTGGGAGTCTTCTCAGTGCTGGTATCAAGGGACCTGTCGGCGCGACTGCCTCCCTTGAACGTGAGACGATTGACGATTTCGGCATTGATGAGAAAGACCTCAGTCAAGATCCGACGGTCATACACGCCGTTGACCAGATGATTATTGATGCTGTCAGGATGGGAGCGAGTGATATTCACATTGAGCCTTATCCTACGCAACTCAAGATCCGATTCCGAGTTGACGGTGTGCTTGAGGATCAACCCCAACCCCCTGCTTATTTGCAATCCGCAATTACCTCTCGTATCAAAATCATGGCGGGGATGGATGTTGCAGAACGTCGCCGTCCACAAGATGGAAAAATCAGCCGACAGATCGGCAGCGTCGGAAACCGGCAGATAGATCTCCGAGTTTCCACTGTCCCTACTGTCGCTACCCTTCACGGCGAAAGCGTTGTTCTCCGTATCCTTGACCGGCAGTCAATTGACTTCGGGCTTGCAGAACTCGGGTTAACCGAAGATAACCTTGAACTCTTTGAACGCATGATTCGCAAACCATACGGCATCATCCTTGCCACGGGGCCCACTGGCAGTGGCAAGACCACATCACTCTATGCTTGTTTGAAAGAGATTAATACGCCCGATGTGAAAATCATCACCCTTGAAGACCCGGTTGAGTATGAATTAGAAGGTATCAACCAAATCCAAGTTAATCCGGACATTGGGTTCAGTTTTGCAGACGGACTTCGCCATATCTTACGGCAGGATCCAGACAAAGTGTTAGTCGGTGAGATTCGTGACTATGAAACCGCAGAAATGGCGATTCACACCTCGCTTACTGGGCACCTTGTCTTTAGTACACTCCATACAAACGATGCCCCGGGGGCGATCACGCGGCTTGTTGATATGAAGGTTGACCCCTATCTCGTCGCTTCGACGGTGGAAGGTATCATCGCGCAAAGACTTGCTCGCCGTGTTTGTAAGTCGTGTTGTGAGATGTATTTACCTGACCATGATGAATTGGTGGGGTTTATGGGTAACGGTAATAACAGTAAAGACCACAATGTCGCTATCCCCCAGGACCTTGAAATTCCGCGGGCGGTGGTCGGCGGGAGATGTAAGGAGTGTCGAGGCAGAGGGTACAAAGGTCGCGTCGGCATTTTTGAGGTTTTGTTCATGAGCGACGAACTTCGGTCATTGGCACTCAAACAGGCATCCACAAGTGAGATTCGCCGCCTTGCAGTACGATTAGGCATGAAAGGTTTACGTGAAGATGGTTGGCGTAAAGTC
>JAKZUG010000305.1:0-7204 GCA_047516705.1 Candidatus Poribacteria bacterium
CTCTGATAAATGTCAGTACCTGTAACAAATGGGTTGCTACGGTTAAATACCGCTTTGAATGCAGTTTTCGCTACCGGGAAATAAGGCAAGATGTCTATCTATTTTCATGTCTTTCGTCACGATATATTAGAATACTTACAAACACTCCAGAAAAGATCAGAATTGCGAGCGCATAGGGTGCTGCTTCAGCGAACATCGCTTCTGTTGTGTAACTCCAGACATTGAGGGCAAGCGTTTCATATCCAGGAGGGGATAAGAGAAAAGTCAAAGGGAGTTCTTTCATAGTTGCAAGGAAAACCAAAGCAGTGGCAGTGAGCATACCACGCGTCAGAATTGGGAAGAGCGTTCTGAAAAACGCCTGTATGCGTGAATACCCAAGCGAGCGAGCTACCTCTTCTAAGTTCGGTGAGGCTTGGTAGAGCGAACTGCGTACCGGTCCGATCGCCTCTGCAAGAAAGTGTAGGGTACACGCGTAGATTAGCACGGGAAGTGTCTTGTAGATAAATGACGCGGTGTTTAAAAGAAAAAAGATCAGTGATAACGCGAATGCGAGCGGTGGTATAGCGTAAACGACATAGGCGATGCGCGC
Organism: Candidatus Poribacteria bacterium; assembly: GCA_047516705.1. GTDB lineage: Bacteria > Poribacteria > WGA-4E > WGA-4E > WGA-3G > WGA-3G. The sequence goes on from JAKZUG010000305.1 coordinate 590, forward strand.
CAACGCGTTTGAGATGCGTGATGGGTATCGAACACCTATGTAAGCGAACGGTACCGCGAGAAGCGCACATAGAATCCCCGCAGGTATTGCAATCGATAGTGAACCGACGAGTGCTTCTAAAAGGCCTTTCAATGCATTCGGATTGAAGCCTCTGAATATCCAAAGAGAGATAGCACCGGCGGGCACGACTACTGTTACAAACGCCAGCAAACTCAGATACAGACGAGCGGGGATGTGCCACGCGCCGAGTTGAATCTGCGATAATTGGCGAGAAGTGCCGCGCCCGGCGCGATGGAGGGTTACCTTATTTAACAACTTTGCTTCAAGGTAGAGTAGGCACCCGGTAAAGGCGAGGAGCATCAGCGCGAGCCACGCCGCGTAGATATGCTCAAAGGAGAGCGTGTATTCTGTGTAAAGTGCGTAACTAAAGGTTTCATAGCGCATCAATGACACAACGCCAAAGTCGCCGAGCACATGTAGGCTAATGAGCAGTCCGCTTGCATAGAAGGCAGGACGGAGTTGCGGGAGGATAATATAAAAGAAAGCCTCGTGATACTTGTAGCCGAGGCTCCGAGCGGATTCTTCAAGACTCGGATCGAGCCCTAATAAGGCGGTGCGTAGGTTCAGAAAGAGGTAAGGACTCGTGTAGGCACTGAGGGCGAAGAGCGCGCCCCAGTACCCACTGAGGCGCGGGATACTCGTGCCAAATAACTGGGCGACAATCCCAGTGTTTCCGCCGAGTGCCAACAACGCGTATGCCATCACATAGCCCGGAATGGCGAGCGGTAGCGCGCACAGCACCGTGAAGATTCGTTTACCCTTTAGGTTTACCTGACTCGTTAACCACGCAGCCGGGGTTGCTATGAGTAGGTCAAGAGCCAAAACACCTGCTGTCAGTAGCAGCGTATTGAGGAACAGTCTCGCGTTTCGCCAGCGGAAGACAATTTGAACCAGTGCGCTGCCTTCCGCTGAAAACGCTTTGGTAAGTAGGTAAACCAACGGGATGAGGCCACCAATGCCGACCATAACAATCGGAATGCCTGCCACGGCAACAGAAGTAGAGAAATAACGGTGTGAACTAACTGTTTTTAAATTTGGCATCCAAATTCCGTAATCTCAATCTCCCAAGTGAGGCTCACCACCTCTATAGAATTTCGACGCGCCGTAGTAAATCGATTGTGCCATCAAGATCGTCCATCTCATTCAGGTTGAATGTAGGAGCCAGCTGGAGCAGCTCGGATAAAGGTAACAGATCCGCATTTGGGATTACACCGTCAATAACAGGGTATTCAAATACGTCGCTGGTAAAGTACTGCTGTGCTTTGGTGGATAACAAAAATTCCACTAACTTCAAGGCTGCATCTTTGTTTTTGCTACTCTTCAGCAGTCCAATACCGGCAGTATTGACGAGATTGCCCGGGTCGTTTGCCTTAAAGAAAGTTTGTGCCACCGGAAAACTGGAATTCCCTTTTTTGAAACGGAGGAGGTAATAGTGGTTCGGCAAACCAACATCAATTTCGCCTGCAGCGAGTGCCTCTATGATGGATGTATTTTTGGCGTATTTTTTCACGCCGTTTGCTTTCATGCCACGTAGCCATTCCTCGGTTCTTTCTTCGCCTACTTGCACTCGGAGGGCAGTAACAAACGCTTGAAAGGACGCATTTGTTGGTGCCCAACCAATTCTACCTTTCCACATCGGTTGTATTAAATCGAAAACGCTTTGAGGAAGTTCTTCCATTTTAACGCGTTCTGGGGAATATGCGAGTACGCGCGCCCTGCCGCTTGTCGCTACCCAGAAGCCGTCGGCATCGCGGAAATCCGAAGGAACTTGAGCGAGTATAGATTCCGGCAGTTTTTCAAACATCGCCTTTTTACTAACGGCACCGAGCGCGCCAGCATCTTGTGCCCAAAAGAGTGCGGCGGGGCTTTTGTCCCCCTCTGTTAAGAGCGTGGCGGCTAACTGTGTCGTATTGGCGTAACTCACCTTCACTTGGATGCCGGTCTCTTTTTCAAACTGTTTGATAATCGGTTCAACAAGGCTCTTGCTTCGTCCAGAATAGACAGTCAATGTTTCGGCATGAACTGCCCCAATGAGCGTGAATAAGAGCAAAATTGGCAAAACGTAATTAAACAAAATGGTTCGGTTAGTAAGCATTATGTCTCCTTTGATAAATTGATAAACTATTGCTTCATCCAGTTTGAATTTTAGAGTAGGTTCGTAGTCGTGCGACTTATCGCATGTCCCAACGTCAACAACGGGCAATGAATTGGCCTACTACGAACTGGATTTACCTCTAATTTGAAACTGGACAGACCACTATAGTAAAATCCAAAAATATGTTGACACTTTAGAGAACAACTTCTTCCGTCGCTGGCGAAGTTTGATGAGGTTTAAGAAAATAATTCGGTAATCCTATTAACCCCACTGTTCCCTTAGCAAAAAGTTCGGGTTATTGCACAGAGGTACGGTATAGTGTTTGTGTTAACGCTTTGGCACGACTCGCCAACGCGTAACCATGCCTGCTGTAATATGGTCAGCGACATGGCAATGATAGAGCCAGTTACCGAGTGTTTTTGCTGTCATATTCACCGTAACCATAGTACCGGGGAGTAGTTCTATAACATCGGTACGCTTCCCAGCGTTGAGCACAGTCTGACCGTGCCAGTGTGCGGTGTGCATATCGACTTCAGTTCCCAAACCGACAAGATACCAGCGTACCCGATCGTCCTGTTCCACTTCCAAACCTTGTAAGTTTCCGAAGATAAATCCGTTAATCGCATGTTTGAGATTACCCTCTTCTGCTTCTTCAGGAGAAGTATAAGGCTCGCTTTGTCCGCTTTTGACAATTTCGCGGTCATTTTCATTGAAGATAAGGAATAGCGTTGTAAACGCCTTGTCAACATCCTTAGGGCGCGGATCGTTCGGCGCGCGTTCCATCCCCTTTTTGGTGACGACAACGGTTCCGATTAAACCGTCGTAGACTTCGGTGACGGCATTGACATGTGAGTGATAAAGCCAAACAATGGACGAGGGATCGTTCGGACCCGGAGCAGCGTCGCTATCTGCTTCCCAGTGGTAGGTGAACATGCGCCTCGGTCTCACAGCGGCGCCGGAACCTTTCATGTCGGCGCCTTCGTTGTCTTCATCGTATTGTAACCCGTGAACGTGGATGCTGAGCGGTTTGTCGGCGCGATTGAGGAAATGCACCTTTACACTGTCGCCTTCGACAGCGTGCAGTTGTGGTCCGAGGATACCCATCCACACAGGTTGTTCGACTTGTGTGGTGTAGGTGTTATCGGTATATTGAATATAACGATATTTTTGATAGACGAGTGCTTTACCCCAAACGCCCAATCCCATGTTGGGTCTGATGAGATTTTGTCCACTTGGTGCGTAGTTCCATTCGACTTTCTCGGCAGCAATCCAATATTCTCGCGTTGCAGCTTCAGCGGCGACAGTGAAGAGGCACAGCAGCACACAGATGAAAGCGAAAAATATATGAGGTGTAAATCGTGGTTTTCCGTTAGGAAAGAGGGCAGGTAATTTATACTTGCCTTGTGATAGGTCTGAATCTGTGATATTGAGACTCATTTTCAAAAAATGAGTCTCTAAAGCAGATTTCATAAAAGACTAAACCTCAATAGGTTAAATTTGCATTCAATTATACCACGAAAAATAGGGCGTGTCAAAAAAATCTGGGTTATGTCCGTCAAATTTCTGTTTCCTGCTCAGCCGGAACGCGTTTGTTTTCAATTTATCTGCGGATCAAGTGCATCTCGGAGTGCATCGCCGAGAAGGTTGAAGCCTAAGACGACAAGAAAGATAGCAATACCGGGAGCGGTGACAGCTAAGGGCGCGCGACGGATGAGATCTCGGTTTTCGTTGAGCATCGCGCCCCATTCCGGTTCGCCGATTTCTGCGCCGAGTCCTAAGAAGCTGAGTCCTGCCGCATCTAAAATGGCTGCGCCGATACCTAAAGTGGCTTGGACGATCAATGGCGCGAGGCAATTCGGAAGAACGGTGGTAAGAAGTATGCGACTGTTGCTCGCACCGATTACCTTCGCGGCGACGACGTAGTCTAATTCGCGGACTTTGAGAACAGTCGCTCGCAAAATTCGGGCGTATTGTGGGATATAGACGATTGATACGGCGATAATCGCATTCGTGAGACTTTGTCCCAGAATCGTCACAATAACCATCGCGAGGAGAATACTTGGCATTGCCAGCATCATATCCATCAGGCGCATGATAAGGTTGTCGAACCTTCCGCCGTAGTAGCCAGCGATTGCGCCGAAGAGCGTGCCAAACCCAACGGAAAATGTCATCGCCACAAGCCCAACCTTCAGAGAGATTCGAGTGCCGTGGACGATCCTGCTGAAAATGTCGCGTCCTACCTTATCGGTGCCAAGGTAGTGCGAAGCTGACCAACCGCCAAGGCGCTCAACAATATTCGCTTGTCTTGGGTCATGTGTTGCAATGAGCGGTGCAAAGATGGCAACAACAATAAAGAATAGGATGATTGATGCACCGATAGTAGCAGAACGGTGTCTTAAGAGTTTTTTAAAGATATGTTGTTGACTGGTGGTTATTGAAGTGCTCATTTGGCTTCGCCTCCGACTCGGATACGTGGGTCGAAGTAGGCATACAATATATCCACGATAAGATTGACGAACATAAAGACCGTTGCGACGAAAAGCACGCCACCTTGCACCGCGCGAACATCCCGAGACTCAACGGCAGCACGCAACCATGAACCGAGTCCGGGCCAAGAAAAGATATGCTCGGTTAAAATCGCGCCGCCCAACAGGTAGCCAAATTCTAAACCGATAACTGTCAAAATAGGCACCATGCTGTTTTTCATTGCGTGTTTACTGATAACCTTCCATCGTGATAAACCTTTCGCATACGCCGTCGTAATATACGGTTGATTTAGCACTTCGAGTAGACTGGAACGGGTCATCCGGGCAATAATCGCTAACGGGATCGTGCCTAATGTGATTGCGGGGAGAATGAGATGTGCAATAGCATTTTGGAAGGCGGTGAAGTTTCCTGCGATGAGCGTATCTATAAGGTAAAAGCCGGTGCGTGACTGAATATCTAAATCCAAGATGGTATCCAGTCGTCCTGTGCTTGGCAGTATTTGAAGAAAATGAGAGAAAAGCAGAATGAGCATTAACCCGAGCCAGAAGATTGGCATAGAGATGCCGGCGAGGGAAACCGACATGGAGAAATAGTCCAAAAACGTTCCGCGTGAGATAGCGGCTATAATACCCGCAGCGATGCCGAACAAAATCGAAAAAGCCATCGCTGCAAGGGTTAATTCAGCCGTTGCTGGGAAATAACGTCTGATTTCATCGACCACAGGTTGCTTTGTTTTAAAGGAGTGACCGAAGTCGAGATGCGCGGCATCCCACAAGAATTTGGCGTATTGGTGATATAGAGGTTTGTTGAGTCCCATTTCCTCTCGAAGTTCGGTGAGTGCTTTTTCGTTAGCGCGTTCTCCCAAAATAGCGACAGCGGCATCGCCGGGGATGAGATGCACCATCAAAAAAACGAGGAGCGATACCGCTAAAAGGGATAAACCGATCGAAAGAAAACGCTGGAGGAGATAAGAGATCAAGAGTCAACCTTCCGTTAGTGATGCCTTTACATGCTACTGATAGATCTCATCTTTCTTTTTTCCAGAGGTGGGTTAATTTAACCGAAAATCCGTTTTTCGATAGCGGTGAAAAACGGTCCGAGGAGACCCGTGGTTTAAAAATTAGAAAAATGGGTTGTGTAGTTTTTCCTCACCGACGGTGGTGGAGGGACCGTGCCCCGGAAAGAGTCTAACCGTGTCTGGAAGTGACAATAGATTATCACGAACGCTCTCAATTTCATCCTGATAGGAGATATTAGGTCCACCGACAGAGCCAGCGAAGATCGCGTCGCCAACGAACGCTACGCTCTGTGTGAGGAAACTACATCCACCCGGTGTATGTCCGGGTGTATTGACGATACTTACCATAAGCTCACCGATAGAGAGAACATCGCCGTGTGCAACCTCACGTAATTTTTTTTTGCTCCGCGGTTTCGGTTCGTTCTTATGGATGTAGGTTTCGCATCCGGTTTCGCTTTGAAGCTGCGATAATCCATCGGTATGGTCGCTGTGGGCATGTGTGAGGAGTATCGTCGTCGGATTCACATTACGAGCATCCAACTGTTCCAAGATGAGGTCTGGATGCGCGGCAGTATCAATGATTGCAGTATCGTCGGTGGCTTGGCAGATCAAAAGGTAGGCGTTGACGGGCCAGCCGCCGACGGGCGCGCTAATTGTGATAACTTCAAGGGTTGCGTCGTTAGTCTGCTCGGATGGTTCTGGTTCCCACTGTTCTGTTGCAATGTTGAGTAGTTTAGTCCCATCCAAATTCAGTACTTCTGCCAGACGAAAAACTTGCGTTTCTGTCGATTTTAAGGTATACTGTTCCATACGATCAAGTTCTGCCTCTGTGATACCCGCGGCAGTGGCGGTTTCGCTTTGAGACAGGTTTTGCCCGCGTCGGGCTTTGCCGATAATGTCACCAAATTCGTCTTCAAGTGCATAAGCCATGATGGTATTCTCCTTACCTTTTTAG
>JAKZUG010000306.1:0-5070 GCA_047516705.1 Candidatus Poribacteria bacterium
CCTCCAGGTCGCGACTTTCACGGCAAGGCACCCTCTTCTTGTAGGAGCGACCTCCAGGCCGCGAATTTCGTGGTTAGCACTGATCTATTTGCGGATCAATTCTTCTTGTAGGAGCGACCTCCCGGTCGCGACTTTTCATGGCAAGGAAACCTCTTCTTGTAGGAGCGACCTCCCGGTCGCGACTCCGTAGTGTCGGTGCTAACCCATAATGGATTCGCAACCTGTTTTGTGTTCTATTTTTAAAGAGAGAAATATTGAAAATAAAAGGCATGGTGATCTGGAAACCATGATAGGTAGACAGCAAGCATAGACAGGAATTCATCGGAACGGAAGAAAGCGGTCCTTTGACAAAAGAAGTCGCGACCGGGAGGTCGCTCCTACAAAAGAGGTTACGGTACAGGAGAAGTCGCTCCTACAATTGAAAAAACGATGAAACACACACCAAACCAAGGGCACCATCAATTGCGAAAGGGCAGACATTCAATACCAGGTGCCTACTATTTCGTTACAATCTGTACACTTAACAAAAACCCCATCCTTGCAAACACCGAAGTAGCAAACATCATTTTTGAATCCTTTGACTGGTTAGAAACTGAAGCGCGACTCAAATGGTTCTGCCTAATCGTAATGCCTGATCATGTCCATGCTGTCATACAATTGCAGAGTAAACAATCGTTACCAAGTGTCCTGAAATCCTTCAAAAATTTCACAGCAAGGCAAATTAACACTTATCTCGGAAACAGGGGTTCACTGTGGCAGGCAGCATATTATGAACACGGTATTCGACAGGATGAATCATTAGTGCAATTATCAACTATTGTTACGAGAATCCAGTAAGACGCGGATTGGTGAATGCAGCAAAGGATTATCCGTATTGGCGGTGTAAGTTTGAGATGGAATAAGGAAACTCTTCTTGTAGGAGCGACCCCCCGGTCGCGACTTTTTCACCGCGAACCCTTCTTCCTGTAGGAGCGACCTCCCGGTCGCGACGTTCGTGGCTGATATTGGTCTACTTGCGGACGACTTTTCCTGTAGGAGCGACCTCCCGGTCGCGTTCCCTTAAAGGAGGCGGTAAGTTCAATCTAATACGTTGCTCGTCCACCGCTGACATCATAACACTGCCCCGTCACAAAACTCGCCTCATCCGATGCCAAGAAATTCACAACAGCCGCAACTTCTTCGGGTTTCCCGACACGTCCCAACGGAATCTTGCTCACCATATAGTCAATGGTCGATTGTGCCATGCCTTCCAAAATCGGCGTTTCGATAACCGCTGGAGATACCGCATTCACACGGATGTTATAGTCCGTCACCTCTTTCGCAAGTGCCTTCGTCAGGCAGATAACCCCTGCTTTAGATACCGAATACGGGATAAGCGTCGGATTCCCCTCTTTGCCAGCGATTGAGGCGATGTTCACAATCCTACCGTAATCCTGTGCGATCATCGGCGCAATCACGGCTTTACAGCACAGAAAAACACCCGTGAGATTTACACTTATCACAGTATCCCAATCCGTCTCTTCCAAGTCCGTCAATGGCAGTGTACGTCCGGCAATACCAGCATTGTTGACGAGAATGTCAACGCGGCTGAAAGTGGAAATAACCTTTTCGACTGCAGCATTGACATCATCAGACTGTGAAACATCCGCTTGAACGGGCAGTGCCTTGCGTCCGATGCCTTCTATTTCCTGTGCCACTGTTTCAGCCGCTGCCATGTTTAAGTCCATGATAGCGACATCTGCCCCTGCGTTCGCAAGCCTAAGCGCGATTGCTTTCCCGATGCCTTGCCCAGCACCTGTCACAATCGCAATTTTATCCGTTAGATTCATTAAAATTCCTCCGTTCCAGAAAATCGTCCAATTCAATGCCGAATGCGTCCGCTATCCGATTCACGTAGTTGAAAAAGCCGACGACCTCCACAATAGCAAAAAGTGCTTCATCACTGAAGCCATAATCGCGAAGGTAATCTAAATCTGTCGGTGTGACACTTGATGCTGCCTTCGTTACCTTGACTGCGAATTCAAGCATAGCTTTCGTCGGTTCGTCAATATCAGCCGTCCGAAAATCTGTAGCAATTCGCGCAATCTGTTCATCTGTGAGTTGGTCCCGCAACTCATCTGCGTGTGCAACCGTTCAGTAGTGGCATTCATTCACTTTTGAAACAACAGTAGCAATCATTTCGCGTTGCATCCGACTCAGCGGGGAATCTGCGTCGTGCATTACCACCTTATAGAGCGCCCCAAAAGCACGCATGCTTTTGGGGCGCACACTGAAAAGTGTGACGATATTGTAAAGCTCCCCCGCACGCGCGATTGCCGCATCGTATTCCTCTTTCACGATGCCGGTCGCATCGGCTTCATCTACGGTCTGGATCCATGCCATCTTTTACTCTCCGATCACAACCCCGTATTCTCCAACGACAGCACCTTTATGTCCGCTTTGATAATGCAAATGTCTTTCACCGACAATGGGTTGTGTGCTTTGTACTTCAACGGAACCGCGGAAATTTCCCATAGCACCTTCGTCTACATCGGCGCAGCAGTTGGGTTTAATATTACGATGCAACTGCCTACGGGTTTTGCCTTGTTTGTTACGGACAATAACATTCACAAGCGCGTTGTTCTCACCGACATTGAGGAGCCGGAACCAATCTTTCGCACCGCTTGCAACTTCTGGAAAAAAGAGCCGTATCCCGACATGTCCACCTTCCCGTGATGCCCCCGGTAGGTCAACGATTGCAGTCCCGCTGTGCATGTGCCGTTCTGCTACGATAGGCTGCTCACAGGTGACTTTTACAGAGGATTTAATTTTAATATCGTCCATCTTCGGCATCCAGCATTCAAAGGGATTTAATTCGCGCTGCATAGTATGTACAGGCTTACCGGTTCCATCTTCATGTGCCACGAGTGTCACTTGTGCTCTCTCTTTACCCACATTCACGATGATTACCCAGTCTCGCCATGCCGGTCCAGTCTCAGGGAAATAGAGCGTGCGCGGTGCGTCCGAAATCACCTGACCATATTGTCCGACACAAGTTTTCCCACCTTGATAGTGGAGATGCCGTTCGCCAACAATCGGTTGTGTGCTTTGCACCTCAAGCGTACCTGTAACATTGCCCATTATCCCTTCGTTAATATCCCAGCAGCACATTGGCTTGATTCTATGATGGTGCTGCCTTATAGTATGGCCGCTCCGGTTTCGGACGATTATGTTTACCAACGTATCCGCCTCGCCTACGTTTAGAAACCGGAACCAGTCATGGGCACCTGGAACCAATTCTGGAAAGAACAGTCGGAGTCCGACGGTCTCATATTCCTCTGCTGCACCGACAAAATCAAGGATATTCGTGTCCTTGTGCATGTGCCGTTCTGCCACAATCGGCTGATCCGCGTTAAACTGCATCGAAGAGTTCTGCTTAATCGCCTCAACGTTCGGGGTCCAGCATTCAAAAGAACGTATCATTTTCTCATCTGACCAAGTCGGTTGTCCATTGCCTGCGTGTCGGGCTATTATATTGACTCGAGTCTCTTCGGTCCCAACGTTAATAACTTGGACCCAATCTTCCCACTGGGGACCTACTTCTGGAAAATAAAGTGTTGTTGCACCTGCCATTCGTTCCTCCTGTCTGGATCTATAAAGAATCCACTTCTATTGCGATGTATTACGTGTAAATTAAGAGTGTGTGGTCTGTGTTGCTGTTACTATTTTAACTTGCATTTATTTAGATTTGCCACTACAATTTCGCTCAACCGCATTCAGGTGCCTCCAACGTAGGAATGTAAGCACTCTAAAGAGGTTTTGGAGGCTACGGCACCCACGGCTACGGCACCCACAAATAGATTCTACAATTCTCACAACACCTTGAGGAGAAAATTTAATGGCAGCGAAAAAATTAACAGATACGCAAATCCAAGAAAACCTCGCGCAGGTTGACGGTTGGACTATTGAAAATGGTAAACTGCACAAGGAATTCCAATTCGATAACTTTGTCTCGGCGTTCGGTTTCATGACACAACTCGCCTTGGTCGCTGAATCGTTGAACCACCACCCCGAATGGTTCAACGTCTATAACCGTGTGACAATTGATCTCACGACCCACGATGCCGGTGGTATCAGCGAATTGGACTTTCAGTGGGCAAAACAGGCAGATACAATTAGCGGTTAAATCAACCGCAATTGGTAGACGTGGAGAGACACATGGATAAACCTAAAGTCCTAATTGGCAGTCGGCAAGCACCAGAAATTGAGGCGATGCTATCAGATGTCCCAACCGGTGTCGAAGTTCGCTTTCTACCGCAAGGTGAACCTTTGCGTCATCACATCGCTAATGTTGAGATTCTATTCGGACACATCGGCGAAGATGCGATGCCGAAGGCGACCGAGTTACGCTGGGTACATCAACCGCACGCAGGCGTTGAAGGATTTATGTACCCGGCTTTCAAAGCCAGCGATGTTATGCTAACCAATTGCCGAGGCTTGTACGGCACACAGATTGCTGAACACGCCTTCGCCCTACTTTTGTCCCTCACCCGCCAGATTCCTACGCAATTAGAGTTTATGAAGACAAAGCATTGGGAACGCGTCCCGTGTATTGAACTCGCGGGAATGACGATGGGCATTCTCGGACTTGGTGGTATCGGCAAGGCGATTGCAGCACGCGCACGCGCCTTTGAATTTGATGTCGTCGCCCTTGATACCGAACCGATTGATAAACCGGATACAGTCTCAGAACTCTTCGGTTTAGATGGATTGATGGAGTTTCTAACGAAATCACATATCCTCATAGTATGCTGTCCGAGCACCCCCGAAACACATAAACTCCTGTCGCATGCACAGTTCAATCAGATGCCGGATGATAGTTACGTCGTGAATATTAGTCGAGGTAAGGTTATAGATGAGACTGCACTCGTAGCAGCACTTCAGAGCGGTAAATTAGCGGGAGTAGGGTTAGACGTAACCTATACAGAGCCATGTCCTCCGGAGAGTCCGTTGTGGGAACAGCAGAAGGTGATCTTAACTTCACACAGTGCCGGTGCCTCGCAGCACATTCGGAGACGTGCCATGCAACTC
>JAKZUG010000307.1:0-13493 GCA_047516705.1 Candidatus Poribacteria bacterium
GCGGTTCGGACTGCGCCTTCGTGTTCCGCGCCGATTTTCGTGTATGCTTCGAGTTCTGCGTAGTAGTTTTTGATGGGTTTATGTGTCGGTTTGATATTAAGTGTCGGCATGGCGTTTCTCCGTGTAGAATTGGCAATCGGATTTAAGACAACGCCAATTATACACGGATATAGGGCGCGATTGCAAGGAAAAATTCACTGTCGGCTCCATGGAATTTCAACATTCAACTCGTCGGCGAGTTGCTCAATATCTTGTAACGGTTCGCTGTGAAGCGGAATCCCGTTTGCGAGGCGTTCCTGAGTCAATTCCGACTCAATCTCACCGGGTAAGGTGACACGTGTAAAACCGCTGCGTGGGATCGCTTGGCGTGTCATCCGAATCTGTCGGTCAATCTCAGCTTTGAATCCTGCAATAGCGGTAAAACTGGTAATGTTAATCGCGAGGAAAAAATGCGCTGACGTGCGCTTCTCTGGTGGTGCATCCCCGGGTTGATACTGCTTATTGATTCCCATCAATCCACCGCCCAACGGACCGCATAAGACATCCATCACAATCGCAAGCGCAGAGCCTTTGGGACCTGCAGCGGGTAGGATAACGGCGACTTTCCCTGGGTCATCGGTCTCGTTGCCATCTGCATCAAGTGCCCACCCCAACGGGATTTTCTCTTGGTATAACCTTGCGGTTCCAATCCGACCAGCGGCAGCAGCACCACACGCCATATCCAATACGATCGGTGGTTCATCACCTGCGGGGATTGCAAAGGAAAACGCATTATTTCCGATCGAAGTGCTCCTCGCACCGAAAACAGCGGTATTCACACCGAGTCCATTGGTTGTTGCGAAACCGATCATATCGTGTGGAAGGGCTCGCATTGCATGGCTGGAGGCGGCCCCGAAGTGATTGCTGTTCCGAACAATAGCCACGCCAATCGAAGCAGACTGCGCCTTTTCAATAGCTATGTTCATTGCACGAATACCGACGAGATGTCCTAACCCTCGGTCACCATCTAACAAGACAGAGGCAGGATTATCTTCAAGTCTTTGAAGTTGTGGATTTGGATTGATATTCCCGTTGATGATACCGCGGACATAACCCGGTACAGCACGTGTTGCGTGCGAATGAACGCCACGCAAGTCCATCAATACTTGCATTTCTGCAACGGTATCTGCATCCGACTGGGCGACACCTACTTTTTGGTAAAGCTCGCTACAGACACTTTGCAATGCTGGTGCGTTCACAATTCGTTCTTGTTCGTATCGATTCATGGCTGTGGATACTCCTATTGTGTTTTCAACACGCATGGATTACGACGATAAGTACAGTTTCTTCACGATTTAAGTGCTACCATTTTAGCAAAGCCGTCTTAAAAAAGCAAATTCCAGAGTCATTCAGCAGAGCCATTCAGTTTTCGATGTTCTACCTATTTTTGTGAGAGAATCGCGACCGGGAGGTCGCTCCTACAGAAGAAGGGAATTCGGAGATCCTGCTATGGGAGAACTGAATGCCTCTGCCAAATAACATTTTTTCACTTGACGGGTAAACGCTTAATATGGTATTTTTTAGCACACCTTGTGGAGGACATTTTGAAAAAAAATTGGCTTTTGGCGTAATTTATGGGAAAACGGTAAAACCGGTATTGGTCTTTCCCTCGGTTCTATCCTTTTTATCGGCTATAGTATAAAAGCGGTAAGGTACGAGATAAGCACGGGATGGAGCGGACACCCATCTGTTCAAGATGTTCTGACCGATATTTCGAGATCTATCCCTGTTGCAGGGGCTTCGGTAGCTGCGCTTATAGGTGGTATTGACCTTATCGTCTTCGTTTCAAAGCTATACGTAGATTGGGAAAACAAACGCTTTCAGGAAGCGGTCGAAGCAGCGAGAGCAGAAGGTTATGCAGAAGGCTATGCAGCTCGACAACAGGATCAAGACTCTGGGGACAACCAAGCTGAATAGGAGGCAATGGTCGTATTATGTTACTTTCAAGTTGGTACATAAAGTGGAAAGAGAAACAAATTAGGGAAGCGGCCGAACAAGCCAGAAAGCAGGGCTATGAAGAAGGCTACAAAGCTGGCAAATCGGAAATCCGTGAGGCGGCCTCTACTAACACCACACAAGTGAACCAGAGCGATACCGCTCCTACCGAAGCCTCCCAAGTGAATCAAAGCGAGGCTGCTTCTACGAACCCCACACAAGTGAGTGAGGGCAAAGCTGCCCCCACCCAAACCTCGTCACCAAAGTTTCCCGAGCGAGAAGAGTTATTAAAGCAGCTAAAATCCTATTCTCCTGCGACAGAAGAGAAAGTCTAATGGAAAACATTAACAACACAGATAGCAATGCCGAATCTGCCGAAAGCCACCTTGACAAGGGGAATACCTTGTATGATCAAGGAGATTATGAATCTGCTATTTCGGAGTATGATAAAGCACTTAACCTAAACCGTAACCTTGCTGATGCCTATTTTAAGCGAGGCGCTGCGAAGGACGAGATCGGACAATACTTTGAAGCCATCTCAGATTATACTGAGGCTATCCGTCTAAATCCTGATGATGCAAAAGCATACAACAATCGAGGGGTCTCGAAATCTAATTTAGGGCATCCTGAAGCCGCTATCCCTGACTTTGACGAGGTTATCCGTCTAAACCCAAACAATGTGAAAGCCTATACCAACCGCGGTATTGCCAAGGGAGAGTTAGGCCGCGCTGATGATGCCAAGCGAAATTATCAGACAGCATTGGATTTAGCGGAGAAGGCAGGAGACGAAGAACTTAAGTCCCAAATTATGGGAATTATGAAAACATTAGAGGATTAGAGACGCTATAATCTTTGTAGTCTGAAAAACACCACCGCCCTACAGTAAGGTTAGGGCAGTTTTCTTTTAAGACTACCTGTCCGATGTCACAAATGTCGAAAACCTTCCGTTCGGATTTCACAAAAAAGGTAGCAGAATACGAATACGGTTTCACTTACGCTCAAGTCCATCTACGTCCCCGAAACGCCATCAGTCCTGATACAGAGGCATTCAGTTCCCCTTAATTTCGACTTTCTGCTGGTAGGCTCTTCGCTGTAGGAGCGACCTCCCCCTTCCCAGTAACGGGTGGGGACCCCGGTCGCGACTCTTTCCGTAAAATCGGTAAAAAATCGAAAACTGAGCGGCTCTGCCTTCCAGAGCCATTCAGTTTTAAGAAATCCTCGGGTTGAGCGCGTTTTTTTTCGATCCGGTGCGGTTAGGAAACCGCACCTACCGGGTCTGGGGTGAAAATCGGGCCAAAAAATGGGAGAACTGAATGACTCTGCTCTGCCTTCACTTTTCGCTTGACTTTACATATAACGTTACGGTATTATTATCTCTAATATAGATGTACAACAACAAAGCAACAAACACACAGTCATTATCCATAAATAAGCAAACCCCAATTCTGCAGCTTGCGGAGCCTATCAATGATTTCGCTCAATCACATATTACGATGCCTCTGTTTAACATTGGTATTCGTGCTCATTGCCGTCATTGCCAATCCAGGTGAAGAGGAAACCTCCGGTTTTTCACAAGAAGGCATCCCCTTCATGGAAAAATACTGCTTCAGTTGTCACACCGGCGATCAACCCGCTGCCGAAATTTCTCTCAACGTATTTTCAGATGAACGTTCCGTGATTGATAACCGTGATGTGTGGGACCGTGTCTTAGACATGGTAGCGACAGGTTACATGCCGCCATCTGATAGTGATTTTCAACCGACCTTAGAAGAATCAGAGTCGTTTGTTGCGCATATTGAATCGATTTTTGAACACGCGAATCGCACGGCTAAACCGGATCCAGGTCGAGTAACGATACGCCGACTCAATAAAGTTGAATACAGAAATACCGTACGAGACCTGCTCGGTGTTGATTTCGATCCTACCGAAAATTTCCCTGCGGATGACGTAGGACATGGATTTGATAATATCGGTGATGTGCTAACTATGTCGCCGCTCCTGATGGAACGCTACTTTGAAGCAGCAGAAGCCATCGCGACGCGTGTTATTTTAGTAGAACCGCCACCACCATCCAAACGCTACCAAGGAGGGTCACGCCTCGATCCACGCCACGATGATGTCCCTGATGAACGCTTCCGACTACTCGATCCAACGGCTACAGAGGCGTGGAAATCTGGCCCCTTTACGACAGGTGCGACCTATTTCAAGATGTTCCCCGATGAAGAAATCATCTACAAGGCAACGCTCTACGTTGAGCCTGATAGTCAAACCCCTGTTGCTGAGACTGAGACTGATAATGAAACCCCTATCGCCGAGCCTGATAGTCAAACCCCTGTCGCTGAGACTGATAGTCAAACCCCTGTTGAAGTCGCCCTGTTTATTCTGGGTGAAGCATTAGAGGAGGTCTCCCCACCAGAAGAACTCGCACGATTAGTCGGTGTGGACCCGGCATCGGATAACAGAATTAAGATTCTAAAGACTTTTGAGATTACTGCCCGCGACCCAAAAGAGACACAAACTGTTGAGTTCCTTGTTACCGGGATCCCGAACATCGAAAGGGCAGGGATTGCGATGGTTAAACCCGCAGTGGGTGAGCCGTCCGAGAAACTCCAGATTCGGACACTCTGGGCAGAAGGTCCGTTGGACACTCGCCCCGATACCCAATTCAAAATTTTAGCATGTACACCTGACATCCCGCAAGCAGCACAGACGCGTGAAGTGTTGACCCGCCTGCTTCGCCGCGGGTATCGTCGTCCGCCGACTGAAGCCGAAGTAGAGCAGCTCGCGCAGTTTGTAGCATCAATTCAAACCGATGGTGCAAAGTGGGAAGCAGGGATTCAGCAGGCGATTAAAGTTATCCTCTGTTCGCCTAAGTTTTTATTTCGATTGGAATTAGACGACCGTCCGCAGCGTCCGGATCCATACCCGATTGATGAGTTCCAACTCGCATCGCGACTCTCCTATTTCTTGTGGAGCAGTATGCCAGATGACGAACTTTTTGAACTCGCGGCGAAAAACCAACTGACTGTTAATCTCGAAGCACAAGTTAAACGGATGTTGGCAGATCCGAAAGCAACAGAATTGGCTCGCGATTTTGGTTCACAATGGTTGCAAATCCAACGTCTGGCAACTGTTGCCCCTGACCGGGAACGATTTCCAACCTTCGGTCGTAGACTGCGGGCCGCGATGTTGAAGGAAACAGAACTCTTTCTTGAATCAATCTTTCGTGAGGATCAAAACGTCCTTGATTTGCTTGACGCAGATTATACCTTTCTCAATAAGGAATTGGCAAACCATTACGGCATCACCGATACACAAGGAAACTGGATGGGACAGAAAAAAACTATCCTCGGTGGCGAAGAGATTAAAGGTAGTGAATTTAGGCGCGTTGCGTTGCAAGGTGCCTCACGTGGCGGTATACTTACCCACGCCAGCATCCTGACCGTGACTTCTAATCCAACTCGTACCTCGCCCGTAAAAAGGGGACGTTGGGTCTTGGAGCAGATACTCGGTTCACCACCACCACCACCACCGCCGGATGTCCCGGAATTGGAAGAAGACCATGATGCTATTACAGGAACCACCTTGCGAGAACGCCTCGAACAACACCGAGCAGATCCGGCGTGTGCCAACTGCCACGCCAAGATGGACCCAATCGGATTCGCACTCGAAAACTATAATGCAATTGGGGCGTTTCGGACCAAAGAAGGCGAATTGGAGATTGATACAACCGCCGAATTACCAGATGGCACCTCCTTTGATGGTATAGCAGACCTGAAACAGATCATTAAAGATAGGAAACAACAGTTTGTACGTTGTCTGACGGAAAAGATGTTGACGTATGCTTTAGGGAGAGGATTGGAATATTACGACCGCCCAACTGTTGACCAGATCGTCGCACAACTTGAAACTGAAGGCTATAGGAGTTCCGTACTGATTACTGAAATTGTTAAAAGTGATCCGTTCCGCTTGCGACGAGGCACTAAAGATAATTTGTAATGCGAATTATCCGTAATTTCGTTCTTCTTGCCATCATAATTCTACAACTAAGTTGTGATACATTTCATTATGCAACACTCAATAAAAATCCAAGTTCACAGTCGGAGAAAAAATATTCTTTTCACTTAGCGTTGGAGGAAAAATACTCTGTTTACTTAGATTCTACATGGACTACAAAACATGCATACGCGCTTTTAAAGGTCTTTGAATCCATATCCGCAGATCTAAATCTACACTTTTCCAGATGGAATATAAGTGATGATGACTCAGAAAATGGTATTAAGATTGAAACTAAAGATAAGTTAAAATTCGTTACTATTAGTAGAAATATCTTTCCAGTTGAAGGATCTCAAGAGGTTTTGTCACCGAGCAAGGACCTATATTATGCTGTCGTTCAATTCATAACGGAGAATGGAACAAATAGATCCATAATAGAATTAATATTGCAAAAAAGGTATGGTATATATATACCCTCTTATGCTTCATCAACCAAGGGTACCGAAAACAAAACAGCAAAACGCTATTCGGATTTTGAAAATGAAGATCTGATGCTCATTATATCAGTATTTGAAGAATTCCCTCAGGCATTACGTAAAACACCTCAATTAAAGTATATAGTTCGTAGAATTGATAATGATGACAGAGGAAAGAGTTTTGCAATAATAGGTCGTGGTTGTATAGAGTTTGCTGAATCCACTTTCAAGCGCCGTGGTCGTCATAATCTTAATAATACGCGTTGCGTAATTGCCCACGAAAAGGCACATTTTTTATGGGCTTATGTTTTTAATAAACAACTTAGAGCGGATTGGACGAAACTTGGGGGATGGTATCAAGATTCACAAAGTGAATCAGGTTGGTCAACAACTCAAAAGCGGTCAGAGTTCGTGTCAGATTATGCTTATACAGAAAATCCAAATGAGGATATGGCGGAAAGTATCGCAAATTATTTTGTATATCCCGATAAACTCCGTTCCTGTTCCGCTGCGAAATATGAATTTATTCATAATCGGATTATGCTGATGTATGGCAAACGTTATATGCCGTCCAACTTGATGTAAATTAACGTGACAAAAACACCAACATATCGTAAACTGAACAACAACGATGGAAAATGCTCATGAACACATCAAAACAACTTTCACGTCGAACATTTTTACGTGGTTTAGGTACCAGTGCCGTTCTACCGTTACTCAATCCCCTGACCGCTTTGGCAGATATTCCCTCAAAGGAGGGACCGATTACCCGTTACCCTGATCCGGCAGTCGAAGTTCTTGACCCGCGTTTTGCGAAATACAAGATTGGGAACGCCATCGTGGAACGGCTGTGGACTGGGGCACGTTGGTCAGAGGGACCCATCTGGTTCGGTGATGGTGGGTACGTTCTCTGGAGTGATATTCCGAACAACCGTATTCTGAAATGGCAGGAAGCCACCGGTAAGGTGAGCGTCTACCGCAAGCCATCCAACTATACAAACGGCCACACGCGCGATCGGCAAGGTCGTCTCATTAGTTGTGAACACGGCACACGGCGTGTCACGCGCACCGAATATGATGGAACGATCACTGTCCTGATTGATAACTTTGAAGGAAAACGGTTTAACGCGCCGAACGACGTAGTCGTCCATCCGGATGGACATATCTGGTTTACGGATCCGGGATACGGTATTCTCTTCAATTACGAAGGGCATAAAGCACCGTTTGAATTACCTACATCTGTCTATCGTCTGAATCCGGTCACCGGTAAAGCGACCGTTGTGACGGAAGCACTCGAAAGACCGAACGGTATCTGCTTCTCACCCGATTACGATAAACTCTATCTCGCCGACACAGGAGCACCAAAACAGATCGTTGTCCATGATGTCGTAGACGGTGAACGACTGAGCAACAAACAAGTATTCCACGAGACGGCACCCGGCAATGCTGATGGTCTTCGGTGCGATATTGATGGCAATCTCTGGGCAGGTACAGGTTGGGTTGTTGAAGGCTATGATGGCGTGCATATCTTCGCACCGGACGGAACACTTATCGGTAAGATTCACCTTCCAGAAATTTGTTAAAACCTCTGTTTCGGCGGTGTGAAACGTAACAGGCTCTTTATGAAAGGCAGCCAATCCCTTTACTCGGTTTATGTAGAAGCTCAAGGGGCACCGCTGTTTTAATTTAGCGATCTTCTCGCCAAACCTCTATGCTTTAGCTTGGGGATGCGACTTAGTGAATTGAGGGTGTGTCATAAATAAAGTTGTGAAGTGTCAGGATAACGGGTATCCTTTAATGAAAACCAACCCATTGAAGGAGTATCCGATGTATTATCCTGACAGGAAAGAGTATATCACATTTTTGTTTTCTTTGCTTGATGAGTTTGCCAACACCCAACAGACAGTTATCAGTAGAGGGAGACCGAAACTCTATTCAGATGCGGCCTTAGTCGTCTTTTATGCGGCGATGACACTCAAGGAGATCAACCTGATTCGCGCACAGCACCGCTGGTTATACACGCATCCGATAATGCTTGAAAAGCTGCGACTTGAATCTTGTCCATCGCATGCGACGTTGGCACGCAGATACAAAGCATTGCTGCCCCTGCTCACAGAGTTCTGTGAGTTTATCGCCGATTCGGCAGTTGCCAACGGATATGGCTTTTCATACGCCGTCGCCTACGAAGATAAAAGTTTGTTCAAGGCACAGGGCCCCGTCTGGCATAAAAAGGATCGTGCGAAAAACCATATTCCCAAAGGTCTCCGCAATGTCGATAAGACCGCAAACTGGTCAAAAAGTGGGTATCACGGATGGGTCTATGGATATGGACTTCACCTGACGACGACACGCCACGGATTTCCTGTGATGTTTGATGTATTGCCGGCGAACGTCAATGAACGCAAAGTGCTTGATAAAAAGCAAGAACGTATCATCGCAAAACGGATTACGTATCTCATCGCTGATGCCGGCTATAGAGATAAAAAACGCGCCGCTACCTTTGCGAAGAAGCAGGTAATGCTCATAACACCCAACACTTCCGCAGAAGATGTACAAAAGGTATTTGGATACATGGATGCGATGGGTGTAGCGTTATTCAACGACGCAAAAGCGGCTCGGAAAACAGCGATTGAACCGACGTTTGATTTACTCAGCAAACTCTTGGCGACGACCGGGCAGCACAAACCTTTACCCGTTAGCGGTCTGGCATCCGTATCTACCTTTTTAGGACTCGGGGTCCTGCTTTTACAACTCACGATGTTGATGAATCGCAGGTGGCAACTTCCCACCCGAAATGTGACTCACATCAAAACTGTTTTTCAATAAAAATGATTTATGAAACACCCTCAGTGAATTAGACCCGGGCGTTTCCTTGCAGAGCCATTCAGTTTTCGGTTTTTCGTCAATTTTATTGGAGCAGTCGCGATTCGGAGATCGCTCCTACAAGAGGTTCTGGGAAATCCAAATATTGATCCTGTGGGACAACTGAATGACTCTGGTTTCCTTGAAACAAAGACTTGACATTGACCTAAAAATGTAATATAATTATACCAATAACATTATGATGAGGGCTGGGGTGCCCAGGACAAGAATACCTGATAAGGTTTCCGTTTGATCATAACAGCGGATGTTGTGGCAGAAACAGAATAATGGTTCCCTCTGGTGGAGCAACACTAAGACGTTTGACCGTTTGGGAAAGCGCAGTCGCTACGAAATCGAAGTTTCCCCGCCTTTAGGCGGTAGGTGGCATCACGAAGGAAGACTTATGAACACATCAAAACAGTTTTCACGTCGAACATTTCTACATGGTTTAGGGGTCACTGTCGCCCTACCGTGGTTGGAAGTGATGGGACCTGTTACATCATGGGCAGCCGCACCCGCAAGTGCAACACAGACCGTACCCAATCGGGTGGCGTTCCTCTATGTGCCTAACGGAAAGATCATGGAGGATTGGACCCCGAAACAGGTAGGGGCTGACTATGCGCTTACAGATATTCTGAAACCGTTAGAGAATGTGAAGGATAAAACACTGATACTCAGCGGTTTAACGGCTGATAAGGCACGCGCCAACGGCGATGGCGGTGGTGATCATGCCCGAGCGATGGCAGCCTTCCTTACAGGCGCACAACCCCGTAAAACTGACGGTGCTGATATTCATGCAGGTGTTTCTGTTGACCAAGCCGCAGCATCGCATGTCGGTGCGCAAACCCGTCTCGCGTCGCTGGAACTCGGCATTGATCCCGGTTACAGATCAGGAAACTGTGACTCCGGTTATAGCTGCGTCTATTCATCGACACTATCGTGGCGTTCCGCTACGCAGCCGCTCCCGAAAGAGGTTAATCCGAAACTCGCCTTTGAACGCCTATTCTCGACCATGCCAGATGCTGAACGGGTAGAACGCGATCAACAGCGAAAAAGTGTCCTCGACTTTGTCATGCAGGACTCAAAGGAGTTGATCCGTCAAGTGAGCGGAAACGATGTGCGTAAACTTGATGAGTACTTCTCCGCTATTCGGGACATTGAACTGCGAATCGACGCAGCCGAAAAGTTCCCGCAGATCGAAAGTCCCGATTACACTGCACCGGAGGAGATTCCCAAAGATTACCAAGAACATGTCCGACTCATGATGGACCTGATTGTCCTCGCGTTTCAGACAGACGTGACCCGTGTTGTGAGTTTTGTGCTGGCAAATGAAGGCAGTAATAGGTCGTATTCGGATGTCAATGTCTCTGAGGGGCATCACAATTTGTCGCATCACGGTGGCGATGAAGAAAAGAAGACAAAGATCCGCCGGATTAACATTTTCCATACCCAGCAGTTGGCATACTTCTTGGAAAAACTGAATGCAATCCCTGAAGCGGATGGATCGTTGTTAGACCATTCGATGATTGTATACGGCAGCGGAAACGCGGATGGCAACCGACACAGCCACCACGATCTTCCAATTCTGCTCGCAGGTAACGGATGCGGCACGATTAGAAGTGGTCGCCATATTCGCTATTCAAAAGAGACACCGCTCAATAATCTCTGGCTATCGATGCTCAACCGTATGGATGTCGATTTGGCACAAATAGGCGATAGCACCGGTAGTTTGTCAGATCTTTCCTAAAGCCACGGTTTCCCGTGTCTTTGCTGGCGAGGTTTCCCAACCTCGCCATTTTTTTTCCCCATCTGCTATTCCTTTTTACTACAAGTTGGGTTTCACTCACGCCTTGAGTATATACAAGAGTATATGGCACCTGAAACATGTTTAGGTTGGCAACACCGTCCTTCTCAGCCCCATTCAACCCAACCTACGGTACTAATCGGAATCCATCTACAGTTGGAAACACGCACCGGCTGCAATCGTTCGTCAGTCTATGTCAACCATTTTTGTGTAAATCCCGTTAATTGCGAACATAATGTGATTTGGTATTAATAAAATAACATCATAACAGACAACATTCTTTTCTTGTAAAAGCGGTTTTTAGATTGACAGCGTACAAGTATCAATCTAAAAACTACACTGGAAAAGATACAAACAATAAAAACGATTTCCGAACTTCCGTTCCATACGCACTAAAGTCTTAAGTCAAATTCACACAAATCCTTTAGTTGCGGCTGTGCTTTGTAAACGCACAGAAAGGAACACAAAAATGAAACAAAAAAATACCCTCGGACTCATTATGGCTCTGCTCATTCTCTTTTCAATAGGATGTGGACAGACACCAGACGAACATATAACAAAACCCGATGATGTTACCTTACTTGCTACCGCTGCTGACTTCAAATCAGGTAAAAAGCCGAATCCGGAACCCGTTCTCATTGCAGATACAGGCGAGACATTCGGAACCGATAGAGATGTCCGGAATGCTCCACCGATAGCTGACTTTGAATCTGGCAGGGAACTAGACACCACTTCCGTTGTCATGAGCGGTACGCAAATGGGATCTGGAACCTATGGTTATGTTCTGAATGATGCCGCCATAACGGATGATACGCTAACGCTGAACGTGTCTTACAGTGGTGGATGCGCAACCCACGAGTTCACCCTAATTGCAGCGGATTCGTTTGTTGAGTCGTCTCCGGTTGAGATGGATATTTCCGTCAGGCATAATGCAAACGGTGATCGGTGCCGGTCAATAATAACCGAAGATCGTTGCTTCAATCTTACGCCAATCAAAACCTTGTATCAGGAAACCTACCAACAGGAAGCAGGTACCATCATTTTACGCCTTGATGGTGCTCCTAATGGAGAACTTACCTACGAATTTGAAATGTAGCCAACGTGAACGCAACTTAAGATTTTAGTGGATAAACGCGGAAGTTCAATCACTACTCTCCCTTTAAAGTCGGTGCGCTTTATTCATAAGCGTACCGATCCTCACTCTGTAATTTATCTTTTCGTTAATACTTTCCTAGTACCATATCTGGATTTTAAGGAAGCAATAGTGCCTTTTTTGGAGTCGATGCTGCTGAAATTATCAGATGCGTCTATCCTTGAAATGTAAAACTGATCACCCAAAATTCTGGTGTTAGATTTTTGGGGGTTTGAATCTATAAACCCATATCCCACGCAGGTTTATCGTCAAATATCATTACTTTGGAAAATCATATTTGATAATGGGTTTCATTATCAAAACAGACAAATTGCGATAAATTTAGATGAGGTTAATTTTACAGTGAAATTACGCCCAAACGTGAATTACCAGTCCTTAAACGGAAATATCCTTGTTTCTGTTGCCATGCCGTAGAAACTCCACAAACTGCCAGCAACGAATTCACCAAGGATTAAACCGAGGAAGAAAGGCGCTGCTTTTCGATGGAGCTGCAATCCGCCGTGCTTGATAATCAGCCATTTAGAGACTGTGCTAATCACGAGTGAGATCCAGAGCCAGTTCATACACCAATCCGCTGCCCCAGAGACAGCATAGCCGACAGCATGGAAGGGCCACCAAAAGAAACGCATCCGTAGAAACATCAGGAGAAACGTGAACGCCATTCCGATGCCCATAGATGTCACTTCGGGAATGTTCGTACCTACTGGAAAATTGAGTTGTTGTTGGAGTCGGTTGAAAGGATGATGTGCAAAGCTGCCTGAAGACCCGAATCGATAGACATCATGCAAATATGCCCAGAAAGAGCCGATAGAACCGACAAGTACGGCTAATAGCATTGCCCACACCAACGGTTTCGGGTTAAATCTCGCTCGTGAAGCAAGTTGGAAACCCTCCAATTGATGCGGCATCGGATGGCTGCGGTGTGCGCGATTGAAGAAAAACAGAAAAGAGAGTGCTGTGAGATTAGAGCCACCCATACCACGTGAACCTAAAATCGCCGGTAAGGCGTAATCTGGTCCCATAAAGTGCAAATCATGCGCAGGAGCACCGGATTCCACCCGCATGCGCGTGATCCCCGTTGACAGTGCGAAAT
The DNA here is from genome assembly GCA_047516705.1 of Candidatus Poribacteria bacterium. Classification (GTDB taxonomy): domain Bacteria; phylum Poribacteria; class WGA-4E; order WGA-4E; family WGA-3G; genus WGA-3G. Next base: position 13,359 of record JAKZUG010000307.1, read on the forward strand.
ACATGACGAAAAAGGCGATACCGAGCGAAATACTGATGCCTATCTTCACAGAAAACGCTATGAGATAGACGCAGCCTAACACAATACCGATAATAGCGGTCCGGTAGCGCATCGGCTCAACGGATTCATCAAGAC
>JAKZUG010000308.1:0-3005 GCA_047516705.1 Candidatus Poribacteria bacterium
CATAAGAGCAATTTCCCCAAACCCTGGGGAAGCCACCCCGATGAAAATCCTGTGCTAACACCGATTCCGGCGAAAGCAGGCGATGCTATCATCTTTACAGAGGCGTTGACACACGGATCTGTCATCAATGTCTCCGGTAAACCGCGGCGGACGATCTATTACTGTTATAGTATCGGTTATATGCCAGATTGGGGCGGTCAAGGTTTGCATTTTAGTCCAAACGTTATGGAGCGCCTCAGTGAAACCCAACAGGCAATCCTTCATCTCAAATAATTTTTGCTTATAGGCGTGGTTTATAGTAAAATCTACAATTACTTGGTCATTATGGGGCGAGGTTACAAACCTCGCCAGCGTGGATGGGAAGGGTTGTCACTCTCTGAAATGTTCACATATTTTCAAACTTTACTATAAAACCGTGCATCTTCACGAAACTTGGTTAGGAGTAAATTTTGGTTACAATCGCAGAACGGTTACAGAAACTTCCACCCTATCTCTTTGTAGATTTGCGTCAAAAAATGCAGGCAGCGAAAGCACGAGGTGTCGATGTAATCAGCCTCGGCATCGGTGATCCAGATATCCCGACACCAGATCCGGTTGTTGAAACGCTGGTACACACAATCCAAAACACTGAAGACCCGGACCGGCATCGCTATGGGTGTGATAACCCTGTTGATGATTTTCCACAGGCGGTTCTCAACTTTTACCAACATCGTTACGGCGTTACGCTATCCGGTGATCAGGTCGCTACAACCCTCGGAAGTAAAGATGCCATCGTTAAACTGGCACTTGGAATACTCAATCCTGGCGACATCGGCATTGCGGCAAGTCCGGGGTACCCTACCTATAATATCGGGCACGTCTTTGCGAGTGCGACCACCTACTATGCACCGCTTCTGCGAGAGAACAATTTCTATGTTGACTTTGACGCTATCCCAGATGAGATAAAACGTCTCGCCAAAGTCCTCTGGATCAATTACCCGAACAACCCGACGACAGCCACCGCCGACCTCGATTTCTTCGAGCGCGCCGTGGAATTTGGGAGACAAAACAGTATCCTCATAGCGCACGACAATGCCTATAGTGAAAACACTTACGACGGCTATCGTTCACCAAGTATCTTGCAGGTAGATGGTGCTGCCGAAGTAGCCGTTGAATTCTTTTCATTGAGCAAAGCATTTAATATGACAGGATGGCGATTAGGATTTGTTGTTGGTAACCCCACTGCTGTCAGCGCTGTTAAAACTGTTAAAGACAACATAGATAACGGTTCACTCCGCGCGCTTCAGTTCGCTGGCGCAAAGGCACTCTCAATAGCAGACGAAATCACGCCCGCGATAAATGTGATTTATCAAAAACGCCGAGACATGGTGGTGGATGCACTCACAGATAGTGGATGGGCAATTGAGAGACCAAAGGCAACAATGTACATCTGGGCACCCGTCCCACCTCGTTTCAACGGTTCAAGTAGCGATTTTGCTACAGCACTGCTCGAAGAAGCAGGGGTTGTCGTAACACCTGGACTCGGATACGGACAATGGAGTGAAGGTTACTGCAGAATTTCCTTAACTTATCCAGATGAAGTCATAGATGAAGCAATTTCACGGATTCGAGATTTCGCCCATTAATCATCAAGCAACCTTTTGACGAAATGGCTCTGGTCGGTAAAAGACTATGATACTTACTCATCTTTGTTTAGCAAGTTTCAGAAACCTGAAAACTACGGCTAAAAACTTTATTTTTCTCTTTAGTATAGCCTTTGCTGCGCTTTTTGTGTGTGGTAACACAAGTGCTGAACAAATTCAAACCTACACCGTTGCTGATGGATTGGTGGGGCCTATCGTTCCTGTCATCTTCCAAGACAGTCGAGGTGTCCTCTGGTTAGGCTCCGATCGCGGTGGCGTAAGTCAGTTTTATGACAACACTTTTAAACCGTACGCCGGATCACTGGACGGTTCTGAGGATGTCGAAGCGGGGGCACTGCTCGGACAGACGCAACAAATCGTTGAGGATAAATGGGGACACATCTGGTTTCTCTCAAGGAATTCTTCAGAAAAATCGGGCAAAGTGAGTCGGTTTGACGGCAGTTCAATCAATTTGATCGGTACAGGGAATTCGCTCATCGCTGATCAGCACGGCGATATATGGATTGGTGAAAATCAGGTGCTAACTAAGTACGTAGCTCAAGGGGTCCAAAAACTGCCACAGACACAGCCACATGAAATTATAGGTGAAGATCTCATCCGTTCCACAGGTTTGACAATAAGCGTTATTTTTCAAAGCAAAGATGGGACACTCTGGCTCGGTGGGAGTGAAGGAGAAGAGGAAAAGACTGCCGTAATTCTGAGTTTCCGAGAGAATCCGTGGGTCCGCACAAAACTTGGTGGCGGCGGTGGTGATACGGATGATGATGTAGACGACGAAACACCGCGTATCCATCCAAATGCTGGATTCACGCGACCCGATATGTCCAACCTAAATGCTGACAGTCCTATTGAGACGATAGCCGAAGATACCTCCGGGAATCTTTGGTTCGGTGGCAACAACCTCCTCTTGCGGTTTGATGGAAAAGACTTTGAACAGATTCTCCCAGCTCGGTCCATGAGACGTAGATCTTCAAGAGGAATACCTACTCGAAGACCTGCCTCAATCCAGATTGATACAAAAAATCGATTCTGGTTTAGCGACGGCCGATCCACAAAACAGTGGAATGGCTCACAGTTGCAGCGGCACGAAAATCTACGAGGGTTTCTTGAACTTGAGGATAAATCCGGTAATCTATGGTTTACTGAAGGACAGGGAATGCATCAGTATGATAAAGACCTCAAGGAAATTCCCAGCACTATTAATAGCGGACTTGGAAGTGACGAGATTCGGACGATTTTTGAAGCTGTCGATGGCAAATTATGGTTCGGACACAATAACGGCGTGACTGTATTCGATCCAACACCGGCTGTTAGCACACATGCAGGACTCGGCACTAAAAGGATTCTGACGATGTATGAGGA